>JBFJJY010000036.1:0-9174 GCA_041612055.1 Methylophilaceae bacterium
GGCTGATTTGCGATTGCCTCAAGTGATTAAAGGCAATGGCAATCGTGAAGATTTTAAAGATGAGAAGTTGAGAGAAGGTTTTTTTCTTGCTTTACACAAGCGCCCTGTTTCTGCTGAATTAATGGAAGAGGCGCTACAACATATACGTAGTAAGTTATTGGTATTGGGTGAGCGAGAAGTGCCATCGAGACAAATTGGTGAGTTAGTGATGGCAGAATTACGTAAGTTGGATAAAGTAGCCTATATTCGCTTTGCCTCAGTCTATCGTAGTTTTCAAGATGCGGATGATTTCCGCGATGCACTTAAAGAGCTCAAGTAGAGTTTAACGACATGACTGACTTCACGCCTGATGATCACTTATTTATGTCGCAGGCCTTGCGGTTAGCAGAACAAGGGCTGTATACAACCATGCCCAATCCACGCGTAGGTTGTGTGATTGTTAATCAGGGTCAGGTTGTCGGTGAGGGTGCGCATTTAAAAGCGGGTACGCCTCATGCTGAAGTGCATGCCTTAACTCAAGCAGGGGGCTTAGCAAAAGGGGCCACTGCGTATGTGACCTTAGAGCCTTGTAGTCATCACGGACGGACGCCGCCTTGCGCAGCGGCACTAATCAAAGCGGGTGTGAAAACGGTTGTTATTGCGATGCAAGATCCCAATCCGCTTGTTTCTGGTCAAGGTATTTCGATGTTACAAGCGGCTGGTGTGCAGGTGTTGACAGGCCTCATGCAACAACAAGCGATAGCGATAAATATTGGCTTTATCAAACGAATGACAGAGCGAATGCCATTAGTCCGTAGCAAAATAGCTGCTAGCTTTGATGGTAAAACGGCATTGAGCAATGGTGTGAGCCAGTGGATTACTGGAGCCGCCGCGCGGGCTGATGTGCAGCATTGGCGTGCGCGCTCTTGTGCCATCATGACGGGTATCGGTACTGTTTTGCAAGACAACCCTAGTTTGACTGTGCGCGAAATAGCAGTTGACCGCCAGCCGATATGCGTGATTGTCGATAGTCAGTTGCGAATACCATTAAATGCAACATTACTTAAAAACCAACAAGTATTGATTGCTTTTGCTTCAGATCCAACACAAAAAGCC
Source organism: Methylophilaceae bacterium (assembly GCA_041612055.1). Classification (GTDB taxonomy): domain Bacteria; phylum Pseudomonadota; class Gammaproteobacteria; order Burkholderiales; family Methylophilaceae. The sequence continues at coordinate 1,096 of JBFJJY010000036.1, forward strand.
GCCGAACTAACAGCAATGGGAATCGGATTGGTTTGTATTCCAGATGAAACAGGTAAAGTGTGTCTGAACAGCCTGTTAAGCCACCTTGCAAGCATAGAGGTGAATGAGCTGATGGTCGAGGCTGGTGAAGGTCTAAATGGCGCGTTGATGGCCGCAAAACTCATTGATGAGTTAATTATTTTTTACGCACCTAAACTGATGGGCAGTGAAGGCAAAGGGATGTTTGCACTGCCAGGATTGCTGGCGATGACAGAAGTGATTGACTTAGATGTGCGTGATGTGCGCCAATTTGGTCGTGATATTCGCATATTAGCTAGTTGTACCGGTGCAAACCTTACTAATGATGTCAGTGCCAATGAATGAGTAGCCTTTGAATATTATTGATACACATTGTCATTTAGATGCAGCAGAGTTCAGCACTGATCGTGAACAGACGCTACAGCAAGCCATTGAGGTCGGTGTAGAGATGATTGTTATTCCTGCTGTGACGCCAGATGGGTTTTCTCACGTTACCGCTTTATCGCAACAATATCCACAATGTTGTTATGCACTCGGCATGCATCCTATGTATGTTGATGGCATTAGTCCTAGTGATGTAGCAAGGTTAAGCGCGTTAGTTGCCGAAACGATGATACATGATAATAAGTTGGTTGCGATTGGTGAAATTGGGCTAGATTTTTATGTCACCAAGCAAAACAAAGAGACGCAAGAATATTTTTTTAGTGAGCAACTTCATATCGCACAGGCGCATGATTTGCCAGTCATTTTACACGTGCGCGGCGCGATTGATGATGTATTAAAGCATTTAAGACGCACGAAAGTGAAGGGCGGTATTGCCCATGCATTCAACGGCAGTATGCACCAAGCTGAAGCATTTATCGACTTAGGATTTAAGCTTGGATTTGGTGGCGCGATGACCTATTCGCGCGCTTTAAAAATTCGTGATCTTGCTAAAAACTTGCCGTTAGAGTCGATTGTGTTAGAAACCGATGCCCCTGACATGCCACCGGCCTGGTTGGAAAAAAAAGCGCGTAATAGTCCAAAAGAGTTATTATTGATTGCAAAGTGTTTGGCTGATTTAAGGGGTGTTTCGGTGTCGCAAATCATTGAAATAACTAGGAAAAATTCTATCGATGTTTTGCCTAAAATAGCTCACTTATGCACACGAGTTGAAGCATTACATTAACTATTGCTAAAAAACAGTATAAAACCAATGAGATACGATAAGTCATTGATTTATATAATAAAAAAAATAGATTAAAAAATGAACTTTTAAAAAAAACCCTTTTAAATTGGTAAGTTACGTTTTTATGTCACTTTAATCCACAAAGTTATCCACAGTTTTTGTGGATGGAAAATGGCAAAAAATACTTATCAATAAATAGCAAGTCATTTATTTAAATTTTTTTGCTTGTTTTCTTATTGTTAAGGTTGCCCTGAGACCAAATTGTATGTTTGTAAATAACACCCACTATCGAACTATTTGGACAAACCCGTCAGATTTTACGGTATCAATCATTGATCAGACCAAGTTGCCATTTTGTTTTGAGATTGTGCAGATTAATTCGGTAGAAAAAATGGTTCACGCCATCAGCACCATGCAAGTGCGCGGTGCGCCATTGATTGGTGCCTCTGCAGCTTATGGAATCGCGCTGGCGATGTTAGAAAAAACAAGTGATGAACATCTTATGTCGTCCGCTAAGCAACTAATTGCATCAAGACCAACGGCCGTTAATTTAGCTTGGGCGGTAAACCGCATGGTTGCGTATTTAATAACCATGACGCCAGCACAACGACTTGCTGCTGCATGGCAAGAGGCGGCTGATATTGCAAATGAGGATGTACAACAAAATCAAAGTATAGGCCAACATGGGCTGAAGATAATTCAACAGGCACATCAACAATCAACGTTTCATATCCTCACCCATTGCAATGCAGGCTGGTTGGCAACTGTTGATTTTGGCACGGCATTGTCACCCATTTATGCAGCCCATGATGCTGGAATGGCAATCCATGTTTGGGTTGATGAAACGAGACCACGGAATCAGGGCGCCAGTTTAACCGCATGGGAACTGGCTCAACATGGTGTGCCGCATACGGTGATTTCAGATAATGCTGGTGGTCATTTAATGCAACAAGGTCAGGTGGATATGGTGATTGTTGGTGCAGACCGAGTAGCGGCCAATGGCGATGTGTGTAATAAAATCGGTACCTATTTAAAAGCACTCGCCGCACATGATAATCACATCCCTTTTTACGCTGCCGTACCAAGTCCGACCATTGATCATACCCTAGCGCATGGTCAAGGGATTGTGATTGAAGAACGTCATCATGATGAAGTGGCTTATATGCAAGGTCAGCTGGCTGATGGCAGCTTACAAACAATTCGCGTGATGCCTAGCGAAAGTAAAGCAGCTAATCCGGCGTTTGATGTTACGCCAGCACGTTTAGTCACAGGTATCATCACAGAAAAGGGCGTATTTAGCCCCAATCATTTATTGTAGGGATGATGTGGTCATGACAGAACAATTAGTGAGTATTGCGCAAAAGTTGGTGGCATTGGGTTTAAATAAAGGTGCTTCAGGCAATTGCAGCATGCGTGAAGACAATGGTTTTATTATCACCCCAAGCGGGGTTGATCCTGAAGAAATGACCGCAGACAGCATAGTCAGAATGCAAATGGATGGTCACTTTGAAGCCAATAAAAAGCCTTCTTCAGAATGGCATATTCATCGCGATATTTATCAGCAACGACCAGAAGTGAACGCGGTGATTCATACCCACAGCATGTTCGCCACGACGATGGCTTGTCTGCGTCAAGATATTCCACCATTTCACTATATGATTGCCGTTGCAGGCGGTGATAGTGTCCGTTGTGCGCCTTATGCCTTGTTTGGGACGCCAGCATTATCAGCGGTTTCAATGGAGGCATTAAACAATCGCAAAGCTTGTTTGTTAGCTAACCATGGCATGATTGCGGTAGGCCGAAGTATAGAGGAGGCTTTGTCCGTTACCGTTGAGGTCGAAAACTTATGTGAGCAATATTGGCGGCTGTTACAAATCACATCGACACCGCCGTTATTAAGCAATGCTGAAATGCAAGCGGTGCATAAACAGTTTAAAGGCTATGGAAAATGGAATTCATGAATCAATTATTTTTATTGAAAATTGACGCGGTGTTTCATTGTGGTTGCAGGGTCTTTCACGTAAAATAGACTCCCGTCTGTAATAATTCTTATAAAGCCTTTTCCATGACCAAATATGTATTCGTAACCGGCGGTGTTGTTTCTTCTTTAGGGAAAGGCATTGCAGCGGCAAGCTTGGGGGCAATCCTCGAATCGCGTGGCCTTAATGTGACCATGCTAAAGCTAGACCCTTATATTAATGTTGATCCTGGCACGATGTCACCTTTCCAACATGGTGAGGTGTTTGTGACCGACGATGGCACAGAAACCGATTTAGACTTAGGCCATTATGAGCGCTTTATTAGTGCAAAAATGGGTAAATGCAATAACTTTACTACTGGCCAAATTTACGAGAGTGTCATTAAAAAAGAACGTCGTGGCGAGTATTTGGGTAAGACCGTGCAGGTGATTCCGCACATTACGGATGAAATGAAAACGCATATTCGCGCAGGTGCACAAGGTGCGGATGTGGCGATTGTCGAAGTGGGCGGTACGGTTGGTGATATCGAGTCATTGCCATTTTTAGAGGCGATTCGCCAGATGGGCTTTGAAGAAGGTCCTAAAAATGCATGCTATGTTCATTTGACACTATTACCTTGGATTCCAACTGCTGGTGAATTAAAAACCAAACCGACACAGCACTCTGTGAAAGAGTTACGTGAAATTGGTATTCAACCCGATTTACTATTATGTCGTGCTGAGCATGAGATTCCTGAAGAAGAGCGCCGTAAAATCGCGCTATTTACCAATGTGCCTTTTGAGGCAGTGATTAGCGCAGTTGATGCCGATACAATCTATAAAATCCCATTATTGTTGCATGACCAAATGATGGATGAAATTGTGTGTCATAAGTTAGGTATTTTGGCAAAAGCGGCTGACCTGACTGAATGGAAAAAAATTACCCATGCATTAGCCAATCCAGTGCATCAAGTAGACGTCGCTTTTGTTGGTAAATATGTTGATCTAACTGAATCCTACAAGTCGCTCACCGAAGCGCTTATCCATGCTGGGATACATACTGACTCAAAAGTGAAAATTCACTTTATAGACAGTGAAGAAGTTGAAAAAAATGGAACAGATGCATTAAAAAATATGGATGCCATCTTAATTCCTGGTGGCTTTGGTAAGCGCGGCACTGAGGGTAAAATTCAAACCATTCAATATGCCCGTGAAAATAAAATCCCTTATTTGGGCATTTGTTTAGGCATGCAACTCGCTGTGATTGAATATGCGCGCAATGTAGCAGGGCTAACAGATGCTAATAGCACTGAATTTAATCCAGAGACAGAACACAAGCTAGTTGGGCTGATTGATGAGTGGCAAGATGCTTCGGGTAAAATCGAAAAACGAGATGCCAATTCTGATTTAGGCGGTACCATGCGTTTAGGCGCACAATCCTGTCCAATCGAGCCTAATACCAAAGCCGCAAGCATTTATGGCGCGGAAGTGAATGAGCGCCACCGCCATCGCTATGAGGTCAATAATCATTATGTTGAGCAATTAAAAGAGGCTGGGTTGATTATTGCTGCGCGTACACCAACGGAGCAATTGTGCGAGATGATTGAATTGCCAGAAGCTACTCACCCTTGGTTTGTCGCCTGTCAATTTCACCCTGAATTTACATCTAACCCGCGCACTGGCCATCCGTTATTTACTGCCTATGTCAATGCTGCATTGGCTTATAAAGGAAGAAAATAGATGAAGTTATGTGGTTTTGAAGTCGGCTTACATCAGCCTTTGTTTTTAATCGCGGGTCCTTGTGTGATTGAGTCACGTGAATTTGCAATTGAAACGGCTGGACAACTCAAAGAAATCGCTGCGAGAATTGGCGTGCCGTTTATTTATAAATCGTCATATGATAAAGCGAATCGCAGCTCAACTAAGACTTTTCGTGGATTTGGCATGGATGAGGGCTTACGGATTTTAGACGAAGTCAAAAGCCAAATTGGCGTGCCAGTGTTAACTGATGTTCACACTACAGAGCAAGTGCCGCATGTGGCCGCAGTCGTCGATGTGTTGCAAACCCCCGCCTTCTTATGCCGTCAAACTGATTTTATTGTGGCTTGTGCACAATCTGGTAAGCCAGTTAATATTAAAAAAGGGCAGTTTTTAGCTCCGCATGATATGTTACAAGTGGTGAATAAAGCCAAAGAAGCCAATGGTGGTGCAGACAATATTATGGTGTGCGAACGTGGCGCTTCATTTGGTTACAATACTTTAGTGTCTGATATGCGTGGTCTTGCGACCATGCGCGAAACCAATTGTCCTGTCGTGTTTGATGCAACGCATTCTGTGCAGCAGCCTGGTGGACAAGGCGATAAAAGTGGTGGTCAACGTGAGCATGTGCCTGTGTTAGCACGTGCAGCCGTAGCGAGTGGGATTGCAGGGGTGTTTATGGAAACCCATCCAAATCCAGCCGTTGCTCTATCAGATGGGCCTAACGCATGGCCTTTAGATAAAATGGAAGATTTGTTACATGTATTAGTTGATATCGATCATTTAGTGAAAAAAGCTGGATTTGCCGAGATGTCACTATAAACTTTATTGATAAGTACGAATTTAGAGCATGGATTATTTCAATACTTAAGATTTAGACATTACCAAAGGAAAAAAACAATGAGCGCAATTGTAGATATTATCGCCCGCGAAATTATGGATTCACGCGGCAACCCAACGATTGAGGCAGATGTATTGCTAGAAAGTGGCATTATTGGTCGGGCAGCTGTGCCTTCTGGTGCATCGACAGGCGCTAAAGAAGCGGTAGAGTTGCGTGATGGTGATCAATCGCGTTACTTAGGTAAAGGAGTGTTACAGGCGGTTGAGAATGTAAATACAGAAATCACAGAAGCCATTATTGGTTTAGATGCTGAAGAACAAGCTTTTATTGATAAAACCTTAATTGAGTTAGATGGTACTGAAAATAAAGATCGCTTAGGTGCAAATGCGATTTTAGCGGTGTCGATGGCGTGTGCCCGTGCAGCGGCTGAGGAAAGTGGTTTACCTTTATACCGTTATTTAGGCGGTTCTGGCAGAATGCAATTACCCACACCGATGATGAACATTATCAACGGTGGCGAGCATGCTGATAACTCAGTCGATATTCAAGAGTTTATGATTATTCCAGCCGGATTGCCTACCTTCCGCGAGGCGTTGAGATGTGGTGCTGAAATTTTTCATCAGTTGAAAAAGACACTGAGTGCCAAAGGTTTGGCTACTACGGTAGGTGATGAAGGCGGTTTTGCGCCTGACTTGCCTTCTAATGAATCTGCACTGCAGTTGATCATGGAAGCGATTTCAGCAGCGGGTTATGAGCCAGGGAAAGATGTTTATTTGGGATTAGATTGCGCAAGTAGCGAATTTTATAAAGATGGAAAATATGTATTAGCCTCTGAAAATACATCGCTGACTTCTGCACAATTCTGTGATTATTTAGCAACTTTATGTGATAAATATCCGATTATCAGTATCGAAGATGGTATGGATGAGTTTGATTGGGATGGTTGGGATTTATTGACTAAACGCTTGGGCGACAAAGTGCAATTGGTCGGCGACGACTTGTTTGTGACTAATCCTAAAATCTTAAAAGAAGGCATTCAAAAGAAAGTAGCCAACTCAGTTTTAATTAAAGTGAATCAAATCGGCACCTTAACTGAGACATTTGAAACCATCGAAATGGCGAAACGTGCTGGTTATACGGCAGTTATTTCTCATCGTTCTGGTGAAACTGAAGACACGACGATTGCCGATATTTCAGTGGCAACGAATGCTCTACAAATTAAAACAGGCTCGCTTTGTCGTTCAGAGCGCGTGGCAAAATACAACCAGTTGCTACGGATTGAAGAAGAGCTAGGGGACGCATCAAGTTACGCTGGTTTATCTGCTTTTTATCAGCTATTTAAATAGTTTATAAGTACTGCCTTGCGGGCACTCACCATTATTCTCATTGCGCTCATTGCTTTGCTACAATATCCATTGTGGCTAGGCAAGGGCAGCTGGTTACGTGTTTGGAAAGTGAATCAGCAGGTCGAAAAGCAACAATTAGAAAATAGTGCTAGTCAGCAGCGCAATGACGCGTTAAGAGCAGAGGTGCGTGATTTGAAGCAAGGTAATGATGCCGCAGAGGAACGTGCGCGCAACGAGTTAGGTATGATTAAACCAGACGAAGTGTTTTATCAGGTCATTGACTCATCAAGTTTTAATCAGCAAACCAACCAATCAGCTAATCCAACGGCATCAAAACAACAGGATTAGTCCTGATGTGCGTTATCAATCGTTGGTTAAGCGGTAAGGTAACACGCCAAATATGACTGGCTGTGTATTCCAATAGAGATTGCCAGCGGTTTTCGCTTCAATCCGAATCTCAATTAATGCATCAAATCCATCCGTTAAATTCGGGGCAACTTTGACGATTTGTCCGACCTCACTTCCATTCGCATCCATGACCTTATCACCAGCATGAGGTGCTAGCTCAGTCGCAATGCTAGCAATGTAGGTGCGGCGCTTAATCGTACCTAAGTAATGGGTGCGGGCGACAATTTCTTGACCGGTATAACAACCTTTTTTAAAGTTAATGCCATTTAAGCAATCAAGATTCAGCATTTGTGGCACAAATTGCTCCTGTGTCGCTTCTACAATATCTGGTAAACCCGATTGAATATCGAGCCAATCCCAGCATGGTTTGCCTACTGGTTGGCAGTTTTCTTTTAATACATTCCAAAAGTACTGTGCATGGTCAGCATCAATTAATACCTCAAAACGCTGATGCGCTGTGATGCTAGGCAGTTTGATGATAGTGCCGATTGATTCAAGTCCTTTTAAAATAGGTGTCATTGCATAATCTGTTGTTGGCACTGTCAATAACGCTTTTTCAACAATGACGGCAGCTTGTGGACCA
>JBFJJY010000037.1:0-9164 GCA_041612055.1 Methylophilaceae bacterium
ATTGCTGCGATGTTAATCAGCAAAGGTATTGAGATACGCTCAATGAGTCCTTTGCCGCCGCGTGGCACGATGACATCGACATAGTCTTTCATGGTGATTAATTCACCGACTGCAGCGCGGTCTGTGGTTTCTACCACTTGTACCACTTCTTTTGGTAAGCCAGCTTTTTCTAAACCTTCATGCACCAGTTTCGCCAAGGCTTGATTGCAATGAATCGCTTCTGAACCACCACGTAGAATAGCAGCATTACCTGATTTAATGCATAAGCCTGCCGCATCTGCCGTCACATTTGGACGTGCTTCATAGATAATGCCAATCACACCTAAAGGCACACGCATTTGGCCGACTTGAATGCCACTTGGCATATATTTAAAACCATTCATTTGACCAATCGGGTCGGCTAAACTGGCAATTTGTAATAAACCTTCTGCCATACTGTTAACGGTCTTTTCAGACAGCGTTAATCGATCCAGCAAGGCGCTTTCTAAACCACTCTCTTTAGCAGCGGCTAGGTCTTTGGCATTAGCGGCTAATAATGCCTCTTTTTCTCGTAAGATGGCATTGGCAATTTCTGTGAGCGCCAAGTTTTTAGCGTTGCTGTCGGCATTGGCAATCGCGCGCGATGCTTTTCTAGCACTTTTGCCCAGTGCGTCCATATAGTCTTTAATATTTGAAGCGGTTATATTTTGCATACTATTTTCTTTGTCTGTTTGTCGTAATTTACTTAACGTCTGCTGCGCACTTTGGCTAAACCAAAACACAGTCTCGATAGTTCTAACCATGCATCACCAGCCATGATGCCTTTAGCGATTCTATCAATATCGCACAGTTTTTGTAAGGCGGCTTCTAATTGTCGCAAACTAAAGCGTGATAACGCGCGTTGAGTCAGCTGCTGGCGCTCACCATAAATGCGAGCATTGACCATGGCATTATTGATATTTTCTCCATTGGCTTGCGCACGTTTAATACGCACTAAAGGCCGTAATACCCAAATAAGCGGATTCATCACAGCTAGCGGTTGTTCACCTTCATCTTGCAAACCTTGCAAGATGCGTGAAGTGCGCTCTGCATCACCTGCTAACATCGCTTCACCTAATTTAAAAGCATCGTAACGCGAAACATTAAGCACAGCAGATTGAATATCTTCTGCACTGATTTCACCTGCGGGATAGAGTAGGGCTAGTTTTTGAATCTCTTGATGTGCTGCCAGTAAATTACCTTCTACTTGATGCGCCATAAAAGCGAGTGATGCGCTATCGGTACTTTGATTTTGCATGGCGAGTCGTTTAGCTATCCATTGTGGCAAATGCGCGGGAGCAACATCGTTTAGCTCAATCACCGTTGCAGCACTTTGCAACTGATTAAACCAAACGCTTTTTTTAACGTCTCTTGCTAATGTTGGCAGAATAATAATCGTTGTCGTATCAGGGATAATATGGTCTGCTAACTCGGCTAAAGCTTTGCCGCCTTCAATCCCAGGTTTGCCATTTGGAATGGCGATTTCTAAGATACGTTTTGATGCAAATAGCGATAGCGCTTGTCCAAATTGTTGTATCGATTGCCAATTAAAGCTGCGGTCAACAATTAAGCTGGTACGCTCTTCTGCACCCGCTTTTCTCGCTGCTTGCCGAATGGCATCAAGACATTCTGTTTGCCCTAAAGGCTCATCGCCCACTAATACATATATCGACGATAAGGTCTGATTTAAATGGCTGTGTAGTTGAGCGGGCGCTAACTGCATAGCGTTATTGGGTCTGTTTTTTTAACGCTGAAAGTCGACGAATCAGACGATTCACGATATCTTCTTGCATGGCTTCATTCAGCTTTAACTCTTCTGTTTGCTTTGATAGTACCGTCGCATTACTGTAAGTAAAATCACGTCTAGCTTCAATTGTGCTGACTTCGCTCCACAGCGGATTATTTAATAGCTTGGTTCGATAGCTCACTCGATAATACAACTCATATTCGTTAACTGTACCATCGCCAGCCAATGATAAGATGCGCTTTTCGTTTTCTTCACCAAGCAATTCAAGTAATAACTCAGCCTTTTCAGCAGTGGGTAGTATCTTAATTTCATTGGTGCTTAAATATTTTTTAAGGTCTTTAGAAATCGTTAAGGTGTTCCCTTGGATAAAAACAGACTTAAATGGAATATCGCTAGGACCGCGCAGATGAAAGCCGCAAGCAGTTAAACTGGCAATGATAAGCGATGTTAAATAGAAATAAGTTATCGATTTCAAGCGCTATCCAATCACAACATTGATGAGTTTGTTTGGTACAACAATGATTTTACGCACAGTTGCGCCATCTACCAAGAATTTCGTCACACATTCCTGAGTCACAACTAGACGTTCAATTTCTTCTTTATTCGTGGTCTTAGATACTTCAAGGTCACCACGTAATTTGCCATTAACTTGAATCATCAGCTTAATCTGATCTTGCACCATCGCAGCCTCTAATGCTTCAGGCCAACTAGCATGGAGAATATCGTCACCATAACCAAGTTCTTTCCATAGTGTTTGTGCAATATGTGGCGTCAGTGGCGATAATAAACGTAATAAAATGGATAAACCTTCATGTGCAACGCTTTGCCAGTCTTGCTCCGCTTCTTTTTGTACTTTTTCTAACGTATTTAATATTTTCATGCCGCTAGAAGCAACGGTATTAAACTGTTGGCGATCTAAATCATATGTGGCTTGTTTTAAGCCTAAATGAATCTCGCGTCTTGCATTGGCTAAGCCACTATTTAATTTAACGGGGATTTCAGTTTTTGCTTCCGTTGATAGCGCATAACCAAAATTCCATAGTCGTTTTAAGAAACGGTGTGAGCCTTCAACGCCACTATCTGACCATTCCAAGGTTTGTTCTGGCGGTGCAGCGAACATCATAAAGAAACGTGCAGTATCCGCGCCATATTGTTCAATCAGCGATTGTGGGTCAACACCATTGCGTTTTGATTTAGACATGGTGCCCATGCCTTGAAAATCAACTGGCTGACCATCTGCTAATAAGGTTGCGCCTATGGTTTTTCCATGTTCATCGTGGACTAAGCTGACTTCTTCAGGCGCAAAATATTCAATGCCGCCTTTATCGGTTCGGCGAGAGAAAATATGGTTGAGTACCATGCCTTGTGTCAGTAAGTTGGCAAATGGTTCATCGTAATTCACCAAGCCTAAATCACGCATGACTTTGCTCCAAAAGCGTGAATAAAGCAGATGTAAAATCGCATGCTCAATGCCGCCGATATATTGATCGACTGGCATCCAATGATTGGTTTCGGCATCTACCATAGACTCACTGCTTTGACCGCTGGCATAACGCGCATAATACCAACTCGAATCAACAAACGTATCCATGGTATCGGTTTCACGTTTGGCTGGTTTGCCACAACTTGGGCATGCACAGTTGATAAAGCTGTCTAGTTTATTCAGCGGGTTACCAGAGCCGTCTGGGACACAATCCTCAGGTAATCTAACGGGTAACTGGTCATCAGGCACAGCAACATCGCCACAATCATCACAATGGATAATTGGAATTGGGCAGCCCCAATAACGTTGACGTGAAACGCCCCAATCACGCAAGCGCCAGTTGATTTGTTTATCACCTAAGCTTTTAGCTTTTAAATCTTCAGCGATGGCGTCAACGGCGGCTTCGTAGGCTAAGCCATCATATTTGCCAGAGTTTGTGCATGTCGCTTTTGTTTTGTCACCATACCACTCCTGCCATGCTTCATCTGAAAAAGTCGCATCAGCATTTGCAATCACTTGTTTAATCGCTAAGTTGTATTTTTTAGCAAAGCCAAAATCTCGCTCATCATGCGCTGGCACCGCCATGACAGCGCCTTCGCCATAAGACATCAATACATAATTACCAATCCATACTGGTACTGCTTCGCCTGTCAAAGGATGCGTCACTGTTAAACCAGTGTCCATCCCTTCTTTTTCCATGGTCGCCATATCGGCTTCCGTGACGGAGCCCAGTTTACATTTTTCAATAAACGCTGCTAGTTCAGGTTTATTTTGTGCGGCTAAAGTTGCCAATGGATGTTCCGCTGCCACTGCACAGAAAGTCACGCCCATAATGGTGTCGGCACGGGTGGTAAATACCCATAATTTGCCGTCATCAATCAATCTATTGTTTGCATCTTTGATGTCATGGGTAAAGGCAAAACGTACACCAACACTTTTACCAATCCAGTTGGCTTGCATGGTTTTAACGCGTTCAGGCCAGCCAGTTAACTGGTCTAAATCATCTAATAATTGTTGTGCATAACTGGTGATATTGAAGTAATAACCAGGAATTTCTCGTTTTTCGACCAATGCGCCAGTGCGCCAGCCGCGACCTTCAATCACTTGCTCATTTGCTAATACAGTTTGATCAACAGGATCCCAGTTCACCGTTTGCGTTTTTTTGTAAGCAATACCTTTTTCTAACATACGCAAAAACAACCATTGGTTCCATTTGTAATATTCAGGCTGGCAAGTCGCCAACTCACGTGACCAATCAATCGCAAAGCCAAGTGATTTAAGTTGCTTGCGCATATAGGCAATATTATCAAACGTCCATTTCGCAGGCGGCACATTGTTTTGAATGGCTGCATTTTCTGCAGGCAAACCAAAGGCATCCCAACCCATCGGTTGCAGGACGTTAAAACCTTTCATATGATGATAGCGGCTTAAGACATCACCAATCGTATAATTTCGCACGTGTCCCATGTGTAGTTTTCCGCTAGGATAGGGGAACATGGATAAGCAATAATATTTAGGTTTTTCACTATCAACTTTGGCGGCAAAAGCTTGATTGTCGTCCCAATAAGTTTGTGCGTCTTGTTCGATTTGTTTGAATGGATATTGCTGTTGCATGGTGTTGTGAAGGTGTTGAATAAAAGCGCCATTATACTGCAAGGCAAGCGCTTTGACATGTTAATGCCCAAGCCGTGTTCTTGAAACAGTCAGTTAAACTTGCTCGACTAAATCACGGTAGGCGTGCCAACTGGCATGTCCAATAATCGGCATGGTGATAATAAGGCCGATAAAGTGTGTGGCAAAGCCAATGGCAACCAATAGTACGATGGTGAGTGCCCATAGCGACATTGGAATGATATTGCGCATCACAGAGAGTAAGCTAGCAATTGCGGCGGTCACCGCATCTGTTTTTCGATCAGCCATTAAGGGGATGGCGACAACGCTGACGGCATAAACAAAAGCAGCAAAGAAGCCACCAACCGCAAAATAAACTAAGGCAAAAGTCGGCTGTTCAAAGGTGATGATGGTTTGCACAATCTCTAAAAAAGTCGGCAGACCGCCTTGGAAAAACAAGGCAAAAATAATTAATGATGCGCGTGCCCAAATCAATAAGATAACAACGAGTACGCCAGCAAAGATACCAACATTAAGCAGGTTGGAACGCCAAGAGGTTAATGTGGGGATGAGTGCCGGTTTTTCTCCTAGCTCCATCCGTCGGCTTAAGTCATAAAGACCCATTGCCAGAAATGGACCTATCAACAAAAAGCCAGTGGTGAGTCCTGATAAAAGCCAACTCACTTCAAACAGCACGGTATGCATCAGCATGCCAGCAGATGCAAAAATAATGCCATAGAATAAGCTGGCAAACTTGGCTTGCTTTAAATCGGCTATGCCATGGTTCAGCCAGTTAAGAATGTGAGCACTCTTAATTTTGCGAATAACAGGAAAACGATAGGTTGTGCTTGCTGCTTCTGTCGCCTTATTGGTGCTCATCCATTTACCCCTATATCAATAGTATCCCTATTTTTTATAAGATTTATTTATACAGGGGATTAGCGACTTAAGCAAGCGCGGCAAAAATGCTGTCGCGTATGCTATTCATCTCACCCAAGCCATTGACTTTAACGTGCTGCGGCGCACCAGCGGCACCACTCTTTGCCCAGTTAGCATAATAATCAACGAGAGGTTTTGTTTGGTCGTGATAGACCTCAAGTCGTTTTTGTACGGTTTCTTCTTTGTCGTCATCACGCTGTACTAAGTCCTCACCCGTCACATCATCTTTGCCTGCTACTTTTGGTGGGTTGAATTTGATATGGTAAGTGCGACCACTTTCAGGGTGGCTACGGCGACCACTCATCCGCTCAACAATCGCGCTGTCAGGCACATCGATTTCGACGACATAATCAATCATCACACCAGCTGCTTTCATGGCATCTGCTTGTGGAATTGTGCGTGGGAAACCGTCGAATAGAAAACCATTTTTACAATCGGCTTCTTTAATTCGCTCACTGACTAAACCAATAATGACCGCATCAGGCACTAAGCCACCGCTGTCCATATAGCTTTTGGCTTCCAATCCTAATGGCGTGCCCGCTTTGACGGCAGCACGCAGCATGTCGCCAGTCGAAATTTGTGGGATGTTGAAGTGCTCTTTGAGAAAAGTGGCTTGTGTGCCTTTGCCAGCGCCTGGCGCACCCAATAAAATGATTCTCATACGATTCTCGCTAAAGGTTGATTACAAACTAAAATGGAACAAAATTAAGTTCACTCAGAACTATACAGATAATTAGCAATGACAACAAACTCAGCAACACTGAAAGTTTCAGCGCGCCGCTGCGCATCAATGTCTAGTTTAATAAAGTCATCATCACTTAAAAAAGGTTTTAAGGTGTTGCGAATGGTTTTACGCCGTTGCGAAAACGCTGCCAGCACTACTTTGCTGAATAAATTGGTGTCTTTTGCAACAAACGGCAATTGGGCATATGGCACACAGCGCACAAAGGCCGACTCTACTTTTGGCGCTGGATTAAAAGCTTCAGGTGGCACGGTGATGAGATATTCCATTTGCAAATAATATTGCAACATGACGCTCAGTCTGCCGTAGGCGGGGGTTGCTGGTGCTGCTACCATGCGTTCAACCACTTCTTTTTGCAACATAAAATGCATGTCGCTAATACTAGGCAGATTATCTAATAGGTGAAAGAGAATCGGCGTTGAGATGTTGTAAGGCAAGTTACCTGTGATGCGTAAGTGGCTACCGAGTGATGAAAAGTCAAACTTCAGCGCATCGACATTGTGGATAGTCAGCCTGTTTTTTTCATAAGCAGGCATTTTATATTCAGTGTTCATCCAACTCACAATGTCGCGGTCAATTTCAACTACATGCAACGCAGTGACTTTATTCAGTAAGGGTTTGGTTAATGCCCCCAAGCCAGGGCCAATTTCAATTAACGTTTGGCCTTCTTGCGGGTCAATTGCATCCACTAAGCTGGTAATGATAGATTGATCGGTTAAGAAATTTTGCCCGAATCTTTTCTTTGCTTGATGCTTCATGAAGGATGCTTTGAGGTTAGGTGGTTTGTTGCTAATTGAATTGCAAGATTGAGCGCTGCTTGCATACTGCCAGTATTAACCATCCCTGTGCCAGCTAAGTCTAGCGCTGTGCCGTGGTCGACCGATGTGCGAATGATAGGTAATCCCAGCGTAATATTAACGCCATTGCCAAAGCTAGCGTATTTTAAGACAGATAAGCCTTGGTCATGGTACATGGCTAATACTGCATCAGCATTGGCTAAATGTTGATTGGTAAATAAAGTGTCGGCAGGTAATGCACCCATTAATTGCATGCCCTCGTCGCGTAATCGTGCTAATACGGGATTGATTGTGGTGATCTCTTCATCGCCTAAGTAGCCATTTTCACCTGCATGTGGATTGAGTCCTGCCACCAATATGCGCGGGTTGCTGATGTTAAATTTGCTGATTAAATCAGCGTGTAAAATGCGAATGGTTGTTTCTAAAGACTGTTGATTAATTGCGCTAGCTACTTTTGATAACGGCAAATGTGTCGTGGCAAGCGCAACTCGCAAACCACCACCGACTAACATCATGACAACTTGTTGCGTATTGGTTTGTTCTGCGAAAAATTCGGTATGACCAGTAAAGGGGATACCGGCTTCATTGATGATGCCTTTGTGTACTGGTGCAGTAACTATAGCGTCGAATAACTGATTTTCACAGCCCTCTACAGCAGCATTGAGTGTGTTCAGCACATATTGGCTATTACGACTATCGAGCTTTCTAGCAACAACAGTCGCTTGCGTTGGAATATGCATGACCGATATTGATGCCGCCTTGCCTACTGCTACGAGCGGACGTTCTGATGGCAGGTATTTTGAAAGAGCGATATGAAGATTAAGCTGTTTTGCTCTTGCTGCAAGCATATCAATATCGCCGATAATGATAATGTCAGCATCGATGGATTGTTGCGCGAGCATTAAACATAAATCGGGACCAATGCCTGCAGGTTCGCCAGCAGTGATAGCAATGCGTGGGGTGATTTTTTTCAACGTTTTAAGATACGACTAAAAGTTATCCTCAAGTCTGAGTTCTACAAAAGCACGATCACGTAGCTCGTGTAACCAGTCTTCATAGGCTTCTTCCACTTTGCGAGCAAAAATCTCTTTACGCGCTTTAATACGGGCAGCTTGATCAGTCATGTCTTGTTTGCGGCGCTCTAAGACTTCAATAATATGCCAACCAAAAGGAGAGCGAATAGGCTCGCTGATTTCTCCAGGCGCAAGCGCATTCATCGCCTTCTCAAATTCAGGCACAGTATCTCCTGGGCTCACCCAGCCCAAATCGCCGCCACTATTAGCTGAGCCATCTTCAGAATATTGCTGTGCCAAATCTGCAAAATTAGCACCATTATCTAGACGCTCTTTGAGTGCATCCATTTTTTGTTTTGCCTCTTGCTCTGAAACAACTTCATTTAATTTAATCAAAATGTGGCGGGCATGCGTCTGTTCTACAATGAGTGCAGAATCTGCACTACGCTTATTATTAATTTTGATGATATGAAAACCACTGGGACTGCGGATTGGTTTTGAGACTTGGCCAACGGGCAATTCTTTTAGAAGCGCCAAAAATGCTGGTGGGATTTGGCTGCTACTTCTCCAGCCCATGCTGCCACCTTCAAGTGCATTTGGCGCATCTGAAAAACTAGCAGACACTTTTTCAAAGCTTTCACCTTTGTTTAATGCTGCAAGCGCTTCTTCGACTTTAACTTGCGCTGCTTCGATGTCTTTTGGTGAGCTTTCCTCAGGTGTTCTAATCAGAATGTGAGAAAGCTCAAACTCTTCTTGTTTGCCATCTTTGCTGTTTTCTTGTGTGGTGAGATAGTTATCAACTTCACCTTCGCTA
>JBFJJY010000038.1:0-9161 GCA_041612055.1 Methylophilaceae bacterium
GAACGCTTTATGGAGCGTTACGCTCCGAGTGCCAAAGACCTTGCTAGTCGCGACGTTGTATCTCGTGCCTCTGCCACCGAAATCAAAGAAGGGCGAGGTGTTGGTGCGGGTAAAAATGCAATTTACTTGAAGCTTGACCACCTCGGTGAAGAAGTGATTGATCAACGTCTGCCTGGTATTCGTCAAATTGCCAAAACGTTTGCTAATGTTGACCCTGTTAAAGATCCTATTCCTGTTGTGCCAACTGCCCACTATATGATGGGCGGCATCCCAACCAATTTAAATGGGCAAGTCATTGTGCCTCATGGCGACACGCAGCAGGAGGTTAATGGCCTGTATGCGGTAGGTGAGTGTGCCTGTATTTCTGTACATGGTGCCAATCGATTAGGTTCTAACTCATTATTGGATTTAGTCGTGTTTGGGAAATCAACAGGCGACCATATTGCTAAGACCGTTAAGTTGAATCAAGCGCATAAACCATTACCTAAAGAAGTTGGGGATAAAACATTAGCCAGATTAGCAAAATATGAAAAGCCTCAAGGCGAGAATTTGATGCAAGTACGTTTAGATTTGCGTCAAGTGATGCAAGAAAACTGTGGTGTTTTCCGTTTCCCTGATTTATTAGCCAAGGGTGTGGATGAAATTAATGCGGTAGCTGAACGTGTGGCGCATGTGGTGATAAAGGATAACAGCAAAGTGTTTAACACAGCACGCATTGAAGCGCTTGAGTTGGACAATCTAACCGAAGTGGCATTGGCAACCATGCATGCAGCGCATAATCGAAAAGAAAGCCGCGGTGCGCATGCGCGAGAAGATTTTGAAGAACGTGATGATAAAAACTGGTTATCACACTCACTTTATTACCGTGAGAACCATCAGCTTAAATATAAACCAGTGCAACTAAAACCGTTGACCGTTCCCTCTTTTGAACCTAAAGCGAGAGTGTATTAATGATGAAACTATCTATTTATCGGTTTAATCCAGATGTTGATAAAAAGCCGTATATGCAGGATTACGAAATTGAACTGCAAGAAGGCGATCATATGTTGTTGGATGCATTGCTACGAGTTAAGCACCAAGATGCAACGCTCAGTTTACGCAAGTCTTGTCGTGAAGGGGTCTGTGGTAGTGATGCCTTAAATATCAATGGAAAAAATGCGCTCGCTTGTATCACTAGTATTGCTGAATTAGAGCAGCCAGTGGTGGTGAGACCATTGCCTGGTATGCCAGTGATTCGTGATTTAGTGGTTGATATGACGCAGTTTTACGAGCAATACAACTCGATCAAACCCTATTTGCAAAGCGATGAGCCATTACAAGAAACGGAAAGACTACAAAGCCCTGAAGATCGAGCAAAATTAGATGGTTTATATGAATGTATTTTGTGTGCAGCTTGCTCGACATCTTGCCCTAGTTTTTGGTGGAATCCAGATAAGTTTGTCGGCCCTGCAGGTCTTTTACAGGCGTATCGTTTTATCGTGGATTCGCGAGACCAAGCAGAAGAAGAACGTTTGGAAAACTTAGAAGATCCGTATCGATTATATCGTTGTCACAACATCATGAATTGTGTTGATGTTTGCCCGAAAAAACTCAACCCAAATGATGCTATTTCTAAAATTAAAGATTTAAAAATCGAGAGAGCAAAAGAAAAAAAACCGAAAAAACTATTCTCAATCAAACCGCTGTGAGGAGACGGGAATGCTAAATGCAGAAATGTTAAGGGAAGCAGAACAGCGAAGACTCGCTTGGCGTTGCCGTCGTGGCATGCTGGAACTCGATATTGTGTTGCAACGCTTTGTTAAAGAAAACTTTAATGATTTGTCATTGCAAGAGGTGGAAGCTTTTGATGGCTTGCTCGATCTTCCTGATAATGCATTTTGGGAACTCATTAAGACTGATAGCGAGCAGAAGGATGAAGCGTTAACTAGTCTTATTGCAAGGCTAAATGCCTCTAGCCAACCTGTTGCAAAGGATTGATGATGACTGAACAAAAAGATAAAAAGCCGCTCGGTAACTATTGGCCTGGGATACAGCTTTACTATCCTCCTATTAAATATGCACCCAGTCTAGGTATTTATGAGGACATGGCTCAAGCCTCTGCGCGTATGAAAAAACATGCACATTTTACCAATGCGCATACCTTGATTTTTGACTTGGAAGATGGCTGCCGTCAAAAAGAAATGAGTCGCGAGTTATTGCGCCAAGAATTGCCTTTGCTACGCAAAATGAATGAGCGCGTCACCATCGCTGTTCGCGTTAATTCTTTCCGTACGGAGGAATATGAAGAAGACATGAAGCTTGTCCGTGATATGGGTGACTATATTAATGTGGTCATGCTAGCCAAAGCAGGTGAAGCTTACGGTGCGGCAGAGGTGCGTGATTTATCCAGCCTGTTGTTAGAAGTGAATGAGACGATTACGATTCAGCCGATTATTGAGCACCCAAAATCACTCAGAATAGCGCCAGAATTAATGCAATATGAAACAGTAGAGCATGTAGTGTTTGGTATTCACGATTTTTCAAAAGCGATGGGTATTCAAATTACGCCAGAAAACTGGATAGCAGAGCTGCAGTATTACATGCACTCACTGCTCTTTGAATCACGTATTGCAGGTGTTGGTGTGATTGGTGGTGTTGAAACATTGATTGGCACCAACATCATGCCCGAAAAATTTGTTGAGCCACATGATGTGCGCCGCTGGCTAGATTTGCATGGCGATGATCAAGCGCGTGTTGTTTACAAGCATGCGTGTGAAGAAGCAGCAATGGGGCTGACTGGTAAGCAGACCATTCATCCTGGCCATATTCATTTGTGCAAAACTGCATACACGCCATCGCCAACTGAAGTGACTAAAAAAGTCAATATTTTGAAAGCGGCGATAGAGGCAGATGCTTTGTTAGGCGGCGCGATCAAGTTTGAAGGCGAAATGTTAGATCCACCGATGTTTGGTAAAGCGTTGCAAACATTATTAAGAGCACACGCACTACGTACATTGAAAAAAAGCGATACAGAATTTGCATTAGAAGTGCTTGCTATGTTACCTGAGCAGGTTATCCGTCAAAACTGGCCATATGGAATATTATTATGATGCATAAAGCGTTTAAACCATTCGAAACGTGGGAATGGAAAATTCCTGAATTTTTTAATATCGGTGCAGCCTGTGCTGACCGTCATGTTAATACGGACCTTGCCGATTCCTTAGCAATGATAGTCGAAGATGATGCACTTGGAACCGATACGATTACCTTTGCCGCGTTGTCGCAAAAGACCAATCAGTTCGCACAATTGTTACGCAACCTACAGTTGAGTAAAGGTGACCGCGTATTGGTGCGTTTGCCGAATAGTTTGGCTTACCCGATTGCATTCTTAGGTACCATGAAAATGGGTGCGATTGCTGTGCCTACATCAACGTTGTTAACCGCTGAAGAGGTGGCGTATTTAGCAAAAGATTCTGGCGCTTCTGTGCTGGTGACTGATGCAGCTGCTTGGCAAGCGATGTCAGCAGAGATCAAACAAAATCTCATACACACACCCAATCTGAAACATATACTGGTGACACAAACTGAACAGGTTGAGGCGGATGATGTATTAAACGTATTGCATTTAGAAACGGCGCTCGCAGCCATCACCGAGTGTGAACCCGTTGCGGCGACGCTTGCCGAAGACCCTGCGTATCTAGTTTACACCTCTGGTACCACGGGCTATCCAAAAGGCGTATTGCATGCACATCGCGCGATATTGGGCAGGCAGCCAGCGGCAAAGTATTGGTTTAATTATGCGGAAGATAGCCAAGATCGCATTATGCACTCTGGTAAGTTCAATTGGACTTATGTATTAGGTTCAGGCTTGATGGATCCGCTTTATTTAGGCAAAACGGTGATAGTGCATGAAGGTAAAAATGATGCACAGAAATGGCTGGATTTAATCCAAAAACATGCGGCGACTATCTTTATTGGTGTACCGACTATCTACCGCCAGATTTTGCAAAAAACCAGTGCTAATAAAGCAGATTTGCCCAGCATTCGTCATTTTATGAGTGCTGGCGAACACTTGTCCGATGAAGTGTTGAGCCAATGGAAAGCGCGATTTGATTTAGATATCTATGAGGCTGTGGGAATGAGTGAATTTTCTTACTATCTCTCACAAAGCATTTACCGACCTATCCGAGCAGGTTCGGCAGGTTTTGCTCAGCCTGGACATAATATTAAATTACTCGATCCAGATACATTAGCAGAGGTTCCGATTGGTGAAGAGGGCATGATTAGTATTCCGCTGAGTGATCCTGGCGTGTTTTTACGTTATTGGAATTTGGATACAGAAACAGAAAAATACAAACATGATGGCTATTTCTTTACAGGAGATTATGCCAAATATGATGAAGATGGCTACATTTGGTTCTTGGGTCGTAAAGATGACATTATTAAAAGCTTTGGTTACCGTGTTTCGCCATATGAAATCGAACGTGTTTATAAAGGCCATCCTGATGTTGCCGATTGTGCTGCGATAGGAGAAGAGCTGGAAAAAGATAAAGTGCTGGTGGCTTGCTATGTTATTTTAAAACCCAATGCAGAAGCGACTCCCAACGATTTAATTGATTTTGGTAAGGCGCATTTAGCTGCTTATAAAGTGCCAAAAGTGGTGTATTTTGCCAATGATTTTCCGCGGACTAAGAATGGTAAAATCTTAAGAAAAGAGATTACACCTACAATTGCAACGGCCAAGAGCGCAAGATAATCCATGACGCAGATTAAACGAGAAGATTTTATACAAAGTATTGCAGATGCTTTGCAGTTTATTTCTTATTACCACCCTGAAGATTATATTCGTGCCTTAGTGCAAGCTTATGAGCGTGAAGAGGCGCCCGCGGCTAAAGATGCGATTAATCAGATTTTAACCAACTCAAAAATGTGTGCCGAAGGTAAAAGACCGATTTGCCAAGATACTGGCATCGTTGTTGCTTTTGTCAAAGTGGGTATGGATGTGCAGTGGGGCGGCGATATGGAAAGTGCACACATGGATATTGAGCAAATGGTGAATGCTGGTGTGCGTCAGGCTTACTTATTACCAGAGAATAAATTGCGTGCTTCAATCGTATCAAACCCTGCTGGAAAGCGCGTCAATACTAAAGATAATACACCGGCTGTCGTGCATGTTTCTTTAGTAACAGGCAATAAAGTGGAAGTAAAAATCGCGGCAAAAGGCGGCGGTTCTGAGAATAAAGCTAAGTTAGCGATGTTGAATCCTAACGAGAGTATTGTGGATTGGGTATTAAAGGTTGTGCCCCAAATGGGTGCGGGTTGGTGCCCGCCAGGCATGTTGGGCATCGGCATCGGTGGCAGTGCAGAAAAAGCCATGTTGTTGGCGAAAGAGTCGCTAATGGAGCCGATTGATATCCAGTTGTTAAAAGAAAAAGGCGCAAGTAATCGGATTGAAGAGTTACGTTTAGAGCTCTATGAGAAGGTGAATAATTTAGGCATCGGCGCGCAAGGTTTGGGTGGGCTTACAACGGTACTAGACGTAAAAATATTGGATTATCCTACCCATGCGGCGAGTCTGCCTGTGGCGATTATCCCCAATTGTGCGGCGACAAGACATGTGGAATTTGAATTGGATGGTCGTGGTGTTGCGGCGTTGGCACCTCCAGACTTAAGCATTTATCCATCAATACCTTGGGCACCAGATAGTGATGCTAAGCGAGTTGATTTAAATACGGTAACGAAAGCCGAAACGCAAACATGGCAAGCTGGGCAGACTTTATTGCTGAGTGGAAAACTATTAACAGGACGCGATGCAGCGCATAAGCGCATTGCCGATATGATAGCCAAAGGTGAAACGTTGCCAGTGGATTTTAATGGACGCTTTATTTATTACGTCGGACCAGTTGATGCCGTAGGAAATGAGGCGGTGGGTCCCGCTGGGCCAACAACGGCGACGAGAATGGATAGTTATAGTGACGTGATGTTAGATACTGGTCTATTGGGTTCAGTCGGCAAAGCTGAGCGGGGTGAAGCTGCGTTAACGTCAATTGCAAATCATCAATCGGTCTATTTGATGGCTGTTGGCGGTGCGGCTTATTTGGTCAGTAAAGCGATTAAGCAAGCCAAAGTATTAGCATTTGAAGATTTAGGTATGGAAGCGATTTATGAATTTGATGTCGTGGATATGCCAGTGACGGTTGCGGTGAGTGCGAAAGGCGAGTCTGTGCATCAATCTGGTCCTGCTTTGTGGAAAGAGAAAATTGCGCAGAAAACAATCGCTATTAAGCCAGTCAGCTAAATAAAGACTATGTGCCATCAGTCACATTGGGTTAGCACTAAATGGATTAATCTCAGTCAAAATGGTAGTATGAACTGAGGTGAAATATGACTAAATTAATGCAATCAATGTTGCTGGTTTGTTTGTTAACAAGTGCATCCTTATCTGGGGCAATAGAAATGCTGGATTATTTAACGGATGTCGATGGCAAATATACTGGCCCTAGTGTGGAAGATAATATTGCAAAAATGGATACTGACCATAACGGCTTTGCAGATGTAGCAGAAGTGCGAGCTTTTTTAGAAGCGAAACATGGCGCAGGCTACCAAAAAGCATTGTTAGATCGATGGGAAATTGCGGCGAACACCAGAAGCTGTGGTACCTCGTTTGCTGAAGAACTAGTGAAATAACTAAACAAAAAGATTTTAAGAAACTTAAAAGTAGGAAATTAAATAAACAATATGATCGAAGCATACCAAACACACGTCAAAGAGCGCGCAGCGCAAAACTTACCGCCACTACCATTAACGGCGGAGCAAGTCGCAGAGTTAGTTGAGTTATTGAAGAACTCACCTAAAGGTGAAGAAGATTTGCTGGTTGATTTGCTCGCTAACCGCACGCCAGCAGGGGTCGACCAAGCAGCATATGTTAAAGCTGCATTTCTTTCTGCCCTTGCTAAAGGTGAGGCCTCTTCACCATTAATCAGTGCTGAAAAAGCAATTGAGTTGCTTGGGACCATGTTAGGCGGTTATAACGTGTTGGCTTTAGTTGAATTGCTGGATACGCCTTTGGCAGACCATGCGGTTAAAGCACTTTCTAAAACGATTTTGATGTATGACGCGTTCTATGATGTAGAAGCAAAAATGAAAGCGGGGAATGCACACGCGAAGCAGCTCATCGAATCTTGGGCAAATGCTGAATGGTTTACTAACAAGCCAGCAATGCCGGCAGAAATGAAAGTCGCTGTGTTTAAGGTTGATGGTGAGACCAATACAGATGACTTAAGCCCCGCGCAAGAAGCATGGAGTCGTCCAGATATTCCGCTGCACGCTAATGCGATGCTCGTCACTAAAATGCCAGATGGTTTGGCTAAAATTACAGCATTAAAAGACAAAGGCTATCAAGTTGCTTATGTTGGCGACGTGGTCGGTACGGGTTCTTCACGTAAATCAGCGATTAATTCTGTTCAGTGGTGGACAGGGCAAGACATTCCCAACATTCCTAATAAACGTACCGGTGGTGTCGTGATTGGTAACAAAATTGCGCCAATTTTCTTTAATACCGCAGAAGATTCTGGTGCATTTCCAATTGAGTGTGATGTCTCAAAAATGAATACAGGTGACGTGATTACCATCAAGCCATTTGAAGGAAAAATCCTCAATGAAGGCGGTGATGTGATTGCTGAATTTAAAATGAATCCAGTCACTATTGCGGATGAAGTGCGCGCTGGTGGTCGTATTCCATTGATTATCGGACGTGGTTTAACTGCGAATGCATGTAAAGCATTAGGCTTACCAGATAACGACATTTTTATTCAACCTGTTCCCGCAAAAGATTCAGGTAAAGGCTTTACCTTGGCGCAAAAAATGGTGGGACGCGCATGTGGTCTGCCAGAAGGTCAAGGGGTTCGCGCAGGTACTTATTGTGAGCCAAAAGCAACAACGGTTGGTTCGCAAGATACGACTGGCGGCATGACGCGAGATGAGTTGAAAGAACTGGCTTGTTTAGGATTTAGCAGTGATTTAGTGATGCAAAGTTTCTGTCATACCGCAGCTTATCCAAAACCAGTTGATATTAACTTACAACATACCTTGCCAGAGTTTATTTCTAGTCGTGGTGGCGTAACACTTAAACCTGGTGATGGCATTATTCACTCTTGGTTAAACCGCATGATTCTGCCAGATACCGTTGGTACGGGTGGCGATTCACATACCCGTTTCCCGATTGGTATTTCATTTCCTGCGGGTTCTGGTTTAGTGGCGTTTGCTGCGGCAACGGGCGCTATGCCACTAGATATGCCTGAATCTGTTTTAGTGCGCTTTAAAGGCGAAATGCAACCAGGTATTACCTTACGTGATTTAGTCAATGCAATTCCATATGCTGCGATTCAAGAAGGCACATTAACTGTTGCTAAACAAGGTAAGAAAAATATCTTTAATGGCCGTGTGTTAGAAATTCAAGGTTTGCCAGATTTGAAAGTTGAGCAAGCATTTGAGTTGTCAGATGCATCAGCTGAGCGTTCAGCTAATGGCTGTACTGTGCAATTGGGTATTGAGCCAGTTAAGGAATTCTTAACATCAAACATTGTATTGTTGCAAAACATGATTGAAAGTGGCTATCAAGATGCGCGCACGTTGCAACGCCGTATTGAAAGTATGCAAGCATGGTTAGCTAATCCAAGTTTAATGACAGCAGACGATGATGCGGAATATGCGCACATTATTGAAATTGATTTAGCCACTATTACCGAACCACTGGTTGCTTGTCCAAACGATCCTGATGATGTGAAACCTTTATCAGCGGTGCAAGGTGACAAAATTGATGAGGTATTTATTGGTAGCTGTATGACCAATATTGGACACTACCGTGCAGCAGCTAAAGTGTTAGACGGTTTAGGCAACATTCCAACCCGTTTATGGATTGCCCCACCAACACGGATGGACGAAGCGCAACTGCGTGATGAAGGTGTTTATTCTGTCTTTGGTAAAGCTGGAGCAAGAACAGAAGTCCCAGGCTGTTCATTATGTATGGGTAACCAAGCACGTGTTGAAGATAAAGCAACGGTATTCTCAACCTCAACCCGTAACTTTGATAACCGTATGGGTAAAGATGCGCGTGTTTATTTAGGCTCTGCTGAGCTGGCGGCTGTTTGTGCCAAATTAGGTAAAATGCCGACACACGCCGA
>JBFJJY010000039.1:0-9161 GCA_041612055.1 Methylophilaceae bacterium
AGCGCTTTATGGGTCGTGGCATTCAAGATATCGCTGATAAAGCCCATATCCCCTATCGATTTGTGAGCAACAATGCACCAGAAAGCGCAAGTCAAGGCATGCTGCAACTGGAAACGCGAGCAGGCTTAAAAAGCCCAGTGGAAATTTCTGCAGAAATTCTAAAAGCACTCAAAGTACGCGCTGAAAAAGCATTAGGCGGTGAATTAACAGGCGCTGTGATTACCGTTCCTGCTTATTTTGATGATGCGCAGCGTCAAGCGACCAAAGATGCTGCTCGATTAGCGGGATTACAGGTTTTACGTTTATTAAATGAACCAACTGCCGCTGCTGTTGCTTATGGCTTAGATAATGCCTCAGAAGGCGTTTATGTCATTTATGATTTAGGTGGCGGAACATTTGATGTCAGTATTTTGCGTTTATCTAAAGGCGTATTTGAGGTGCTAGCAACTAATGGCGATTCAGCTTTAGGCGGTGACGATTTTGATCATCGTATTTACTGCTGGATATTAGACCAAACCCGCGCAGACAATCCAAGCAAAAAACCATTAAACGAAGAGGACACGCGTTTGCTACTGACGAAAGCGCGTCAAGCAAAAGAGTGGTTAACCGATAATGATGAAGCACAAATTATTTGCAAATTAAGCGATGGCTACGCGATAGATGTTGTTTTATCCGCTGATACTTTAGTTGAACTCACCCAAAACTTAGTGAATAAAACACTCAGCCCTATGCGTAAAGCCATGCGAGATGCTGGATTAGACTTGGCTGATATTAAAGGCGTTGTGATGGTTGGCGGCGCTACCCGCATGCCCCATGTACGGCATGCTGTGCAAGATTTCTTTCAACAAGAGCCGCTCACCAATTTAGATCCTGATAAAGTCGTGGCGTTAGGCGCAGCCATTCAAGCCAACGTACTGGCTGGTAATCGCAGTGATGAGGATTTATTACTACTGGATGTCACGCCGCTATCGCTTGGATTAGAAACCATGGGTGGTTTAGTAGAAAAAATTATCCCGCGCAATTCGACATTGCCTGTTGCCCGTGCGCAAGATTTCACTACGTTTAAAGATGGTCAAACTGCCATGAGCATTCATGTGTTGCAAGGCGAACGTGATTTGGTTAGCGCATGTCGCTCACTGGCACGATTTGAACTGCGAGGCATACCGCCAATGGCAGCGGGCGCTGCGCGTATCCGTGTAACCTTTCAAGTGGATGCTGATGGACTTTTATCCGTTAGTGCACGCGAAGAAACCAAAGGCATCGAAGCCAGTATTACTGTTAAACCGTCTTATGGCTTAAGTGAAGATGAAATTACTGAAATGTTGAAAGCATCCTTCGGCGCTGCTGAGGCAGATAAACAAGCGCGTGCGCTAGCAGAAGCAAAAGTGGATGCGATAAGCATTATCAGTGCCATTACTATTGCACTGGAACAAGATGGACATTTGCTGTCTGAAGACGAAAAAAGCGAAATCAACGCATCAATTAAAATATTAGAGCAGACACTTAATACAGATGATAGTCATGCTGTACACGCAGCAACAGAGGCGCTTAATGAGGCGACGGCTGATTTTGCCGCCAAGCGCATGGATGCAAGTGTTAGCCGTGCGTTAGCAGGCAAGACTATTGATGAGGTCAACTTAAAATAATGCATTTTATAATTAATAAGCTGGGAACATAAGAATGGCACAAATAATCGTATTACCGCATGAAGAGCTTTGCCCTGATGGCGCTGTATTTGAAGCCAAAGAAGGTGAATCTATTTGTCAAAACCTATTAGATAACGACATTGATATTGATCACGCATGTGACCAAGTTTGCGCTTGCACCACTTGTCATGTGATTGTGCGTGAAGGCTATGCAACACTTAACGCGGCAGAGGATGCCGAAGATGATTTACTTGATAAAGCATGGGGGTTAGAACCTCAATCACGTCTATCTTGCCAAGCGATTGTAGGTGAAACCAATTTGGTGGTAGAGATTCCTAAATACTCGATTAATATGGCAAAAGAGGGACATCGCTAATTGCCCAGTTATGTAAAATAAGGGTATAAAAAAGGTGGGAGAAATCCCACCTTTTTTGTTATAAGGCCTTATTACAAACCAACAAAAGTATCATCCATGAATTTAACACGTCCTGTTGCAATATCATAGACAGCACCAACAATACCAATATCCTTAGCTTGTGTCATATCTTCTAAGATATCACTACAACGTAAAATACTTTCTATTTGGTATTTCACATTAAGCTCACATACTTTTTGAACAAATTCGGCATTTTTTGAGCAACGATCTTCTGCAACCGTAATCGTCTTTTCATGTCGTATTGATGGTTTAATCATGTTAATAATTTCACCGATGTGTCCATCTTTAAAATCATCACAAGCTGCTTTAACAGCACCACAACTCGTATGGCCCATCACAACAATCAATTTCGCACCTAGATATTTACTGCCAAATTCTAAGCTTCCAATACCTTTATCTGAAGCAATATTACCAGCTAAACGAACACTGAAAATATCGCCCAATGCTTGGTCAAACAGCAACTCGACTGGCGCACGTGAATCGCTACAGCTGAGCACTGAAGCAAAAGGATGTTGCTGATTTTTGGTCAATTGAATCAGTGTCTTAAAATCTTTTTCATCAGAATTCTGACTCACAAATCGCTCATTACCTTCAACAAGAATATCGAGGGCCTCTCTTGGCGTCATCTTGTCACGGTCAATTAAAGGATGCTTGTACATTGTTACCTTTCTATTATTTTAAAAAACAAATGTGTCAGTTAGTTAAGATTTAGGTTGAATAAAACCTATCGTTTCAACATCAATATTTTTAAGTTTTGCATGTAAATGATAATCACGAATAAACTCTGCGACATCATATGAAATAGACTTGCTTTTTGAGCAGTCAATCACCACTTTTCCGCCTTGAGGAATCGCTTCTAGCGCATCAATAATGCTCGCTTTGTTAAAGAAAGAAACTTCCTGTGCTAATTCAATATGATGCACTTCCCTTCCATCTTCAGTCGATTGGCTATCTTTCATATAATGCGAGTTGCGATAGCTATGATGTAAGGTAAATACAATGCCCACCGCAAGACCTAAACCAATACCTGTTAATAAATCAGTTAATAGTATGGCAACAATCGTCGTGATAAAAGGCGCAAACTGCTCCCAGCCTAAGCTATACACCTTAATGAATAAAGATGGTTTTGCAAGCTTGTAACCAACCATAATCAAAATCGCAGCCAAGCTTGCTAATGGAATCATATTCAAAAAGTTGGCAATCAACATTGCACTCAGTAATAACCAGAAACCATGCAAGATTGTAGATAGTTTTGTTTTACCACCAAACGTGATATTGGCTGAGCTACGCACAATCACTTGTGTCACAGGTAAACCGCCAATTAAGCCAGAAATCATATTACCTAAGCCCTGCGCCTTAAGCTCTTGATTAGATGGTGTTATGCGTTTAAGTGGATCTAATTTATCGGTCGCCTCTACACATAACAAGGTTTCTAAACTGGCCACAATCGCCATGACTAAACCAATTTTGTAAATTTCAATATTAGAAAGCTGTGAAAAATCTGGAAATGTAAATTGACTAACAAAATCGGGAAAACTATTCGCAATGGGTAAAACAACAATTTGTTCAGGTGATAAGCTAAAATTTAACACCCCTGCTTGAAATAAATAATTGAATAAAATACCAAGCAAGACAACCACAATTGGCCCTTGTAATATCTGGAATATCTTTCCTTTTTTAGTCAGCACGGTATCCCATAAAATTAAAACAGCCATCGAAATGACTGCAATCAGCAATGCGCCTGGCGTTAGTAAATCCCAAGCATTGGCAATGGTCGTGAACGTATTTCCACCATCCATTTGAGAAAACGATTGGTCGCCTTCGTAATCAAAATCATAACCTAATGCATGTGGAATTTGCTTCAGAATAATTAACAAACCGATACCAGATAGCATGCCCTTAATGACTGAAGATGGCACAAAGTGAGCAATAAAGCCCGCTTTGAAGTAACCTAATAAAAATTGAATGACACCCGCTACCACTACTGAAAGTAGAAATACTTCAAACGACCCTAATGTAGATATCGCACTTAATACAATAACCGCCAAACCTGCAGCTGGACCACTGACCCCAAGCTGAGAGCCACTGGCTATGCCAACAACAATCCCACCGACAATACCTGCAATAACGCCTGAGAATAACGGTGCGCCAGAAGCTAATGCAATACCTAAACACAGTGGAAGTGCGACGAAAAATACCACAATACTGGCAGGTAAATCACTTTTAATTTCTTTAAAAAGACTGGAATTCATTTTGTAACCCTTGTTATTGAATTTGAATATGACTCAAGCACTTGTGAAGTGCTTGATAATTATAATTTGGTCACTACTATTATGTATTATTTCCAAGACATTACGATGAATAAATGGTTAAAAAAGTTCGAAAAGCGAACAAATGTTCGCTTTTCGAGTCGTCAGTACATGCTTATTCAAAATTATAGTTGATGTATGGTCTTTTACTTTTAAACTGTCTATTCAATCGTTTAGATGTTTCTGACTCTTTTTCATCAACATAAGTGGCGCCTTGCCAATCATCATCTGCTTTGTATTCATCTTTATTGTTGACGGCTGGATTATGCGCTGCTCTTCGACTGATAAATTTAAGTCTTAATGCATTGTTCACATCTTGATCAGCTTGTGAAGCATCTGCAAAATATAGTCGCTCAGCTGCTTGACCATTGTGTTGTCCTGCATTTGCTGATGCATGGATACTTAAAGTTAATAATAAAGCGCTTAATAGTGATAATTTTTTCATTTCATTCTCCTAGTCATTAGTTTTACTGCATAAAGCCGTTATTGATGAAACGCTTTATGATGAAACGTATTTTGCGCTTTATAGACAATAAAAAATCCACCACTATACCTATATCGGTATATACTATTCGGCATATGGCAAACGATACAAACATTGAAAAACCAGTAGAAAGCACAATCAGCGCAAGAGAACTACGCCAGTCTGTCAAAAAAGATCATGTGGACAATGCTAAACTCAGGCTGTTTTATCTGGCTGGGCAAACAATCTACGACAGGGGTTGGTCCCCCATCATTGCGCAGAATATATTGATTGCGTTTTGCACGCAAATCGGGGCGACGCATGGTCTGATTGCAGTGCAAGATAAAAGCACTTTAACGGTGGTTGCCAATCTTGGTCAAACTTATCCTGTTGGGGCACGTATCCCTATCATGGGCATATTGGCTAGATTGTTAAAAATCCCGTGCGAATTTAAGATCAGCCACGATTTAACGCCCTTGTGGTCATATCCAGATACCGCTGGCTTAACGCCATCCATTATCCCGATTGCTTATGCGCAACAACCTTTGGGCATACTGGCCTTTTCAGGCAACAAAATGTCATTATCAGATGAGGATAATCAAACCATTCAAGCATTAGCCGGCATACTGGGGATGGCGATGATGCGCTCTAGCAAACAAACTGCTACACCAGAAGATTTGCAAGTACTAGAAAGATTAACGCCGCGAGAACGCGAAGTTTTTGCTTTGTTACCTTATGGTCATAGCAATGCAGAATTGGGCAAGTTATTAGAAATTGCACCAGGAACCGTTAAAATTCATGTTGAACGTGTTCTGAGCAAGCTAGGTCTTAAAGATAGAACGCAAGCGGCTGTAAAAGCGGTTGAGTTTGGTTTTAAAACATAACGTAAAGCACGCAATGCATCCTATAAAAATCATGAATAATGGCACTATAAAATATGCTACTAGAAAATATGGCACTACAAAATAATGCGACTATCTGATCTCAAGTATCGCAATATCAAGCATCGAATTGCACAACGTTGGC
Organism: Methylophilaceae bacterium; assembly: GCA_041612055.1. GTDB lineage: Bacteria > Pseudomonadota > Gammaproteobacteria > Burkholderiales > Methylophilaceae. The sequence goes on from JBFJJY010000039.1 coordinate 5,881, forward strand.
AAGATTTACCTTTGGCATCCAAAGGCATTATTGTCATCATGTTACCGCTTGGGGTTTTACTCACCTCGCTCTACTCGCTATACAATCTAGAACAGCAACTATCTACTTTAGAAAACCAATTAAAACTCGCGCTACAAAATCAGCGTGATATTGAAACCGTTCACACCAATCTTTTGCAAGCCTCTACTGGCGTAAGAGACTACCTACTGACTGGCGACAAGCTGTTTTTGAATAACTTTTATATCGCTAAAAAGCAATTGCCTCAACTATTGGTTAAGTTAGATTTGCAACTAGAAAGTGAACTGCAAAAAAACCGTATCAAAAGCATCGGCCTATTAGTGCAAGACAATCTAAAAAGACTGGATTTCTTATCTAAAAACGAATCTGATATCGCATCAGAAAGCCTCATTGAGCAATTCAAACTGCAAGTGAGTAATATGGAAAAATTAAGAACTGAAATTGAGTTCTTAAAAAAACAAGAAGCTTTATTAGTTTCGCAAGATCAAACGCAAATTAAATTGCAACGCCAAAGAAACATCAAAATCACTTTGTTGGCAGCAATCTGCGGCATTTTAGGGTCAGTTGTTGCTGTTTGGATATTTTCTGGCACGATAGTCAAAAGAGTCAAATTGCTCAGAGACAGCGCCGCACACCTTGCTCGAGCAGAAGCATTAGAACTACCATCCAAAAGTAAAGATGAGCTGGGACAGCTTTCAAATGAGCTAGATCATGCCTCAAAGCTGTTGGCCAAAAATATTTATGACACGACTCAAGCCAGAAAAGAAGCAGAGCAAGCAAGTAAAGAAAAAAGCATGTTCTTGTCACGAACCAGTCATGAGCTACGCACACCATTGAATGCGATTTTAGGCTTTGCGCAACTATTACAAGCAGAGTTGGACAATGGTAAACATAAAGACAATGTCAATATGATTAAAAGTGCAGGCGAACATCTGCTTAAACTGATTGATGAAGTGTTAGACATTGCCAGAATTGAATCTGGGCAAATTAAATTAACCCTTCAACCAACACCAATTAACGATTTGCTAGCAGAAGCGATTCAATATATCGCGCCTTTAGGCAAAATTCGCGACATTCAAATTAAGCAGGATATACAACCTAATTTGGTTGCTTTGGCTGAGCGCCAAAAACTATTGCAAGTCATCTTAAACCTATTATCCAATGCCCTTAAATATGGTCCCTTTAATTCAACCGTATTAGTGTCTGCCTACCAAAAACATCCCAACATTATGATTGAAGTGTTTGATGAAGGTGCGGGCATTCCTGAATCACTAAAAGAACGTCTCTTTACTGCTTTTGATCGATTAGGTGCAGAGCAAACTAAAACAGAAGGCACTGGCTTGGGCTTAGCGCTCAGTAAACAAATCATGCTTGCCATGCAAGGCAGCATCCATGTTGCCAAAAACAAAAGCTTATTTTGGATTGAACTAAAAGTAGCAGATGGGTTGCCTGTAGAAGAACAAGCGGCTCAGCCAACAGTCCTCGCTAAACAAACAACAAGTAACAAACATAAAAAACAAGTTATTTATGTGGAAGACAATATCAGTAACCGCGCGCTAGTAGAGGCTGTGCTCAAGCGTTTGCCAAATGTGAAATTGCATTGCACTGAAACCGTAAAAGAAAGTAAAGATTTACTTAATCAAATCAAGGCTGATTTGATTATTATCGACTTAAATTTACCGGATGAATCAGGTGAAGCGCTAGTCAACTATATTCAATCTCATCAAACATTAAAGCATTTGCCTATCATTATTTTAAGTGCGGACGCCATGCCCGACACCATTGATAGACTGAAGAAAAAAGGCATTGCCGAATATATGACGAAGCCACTGAATATCGCTTTGTTTACAAAAACAGTGCTAACACTCACGCAAGATAATTGGATTAATCATGACTGAAAATGAAATTTTAAACGCCAAAATCCTCATCGTCGATGATGCAGATGCGAACTTAAGGTTGCTTGAAGCATTGCTGGCAAAAGAGGGATTTACTCAAGTGATCAGTACCGCCGACTCCACCAAGACCATTGATTTATTCACGGCCTTTCAGCCTGATTTAATATTATTAGACTTGATGATGCCAGAGTTAGATGGCTACGCCGTACTAGATTTACTAGCTAAACATATTCCAGAAGATACTTATTTACCTGTCCTTGTCTTAACTGCAGATGCCACCATCGCCGCCCGCAGAAAAGCATTGGCATTGGGGGCAAAAGACTTTTTAACCAAGCCTTTTGACAATATAGAAGCCATGCTGCGCGTTTGGAATTTGATTGAAACACGACTACTCTACTGCAAACTAAAAGCGTACCAACCTGCTATTAGCCCATTTAAACATCAAGCTGATGATGCATCTTGATGCATTAAAGCGTTATTCACTCAGCTAGCCCTTATTGGATTGAATCAGTTCAATAAACTACCCATAAATGCTTTCAATAATCACTTTGGTTGATATCAACCAATTGGCTTCAAACAACCAGTAATAACAACCAATAAAACAATTTATAAAATGGCGTAATAATAATATTATTCATAAAAATCATTAACTTAAGCAATTAAAAATTCAACAGGTCTGTTTCTTGCACTTTTAAGGCGAGTTTTCAACCCTGTTTTGGAGAAGTTAATGAATCAACCTTGTAAAAACATTTTACAATCTGCTGTTATTGTCGCTTTAGCAAGTTATACCAATGCTATTTTAGCTGAAGACAGTGACAAAAAAATCCAAGTGAACGCAATTGAAGTCAAAGGTATCTTGCCTGAAAAGCTAGAAGCTGTGCCAGGATCATTTGATGTGGTCAGTGAAAAAGACTTGGAAGCACGTCGACCATTCTCAGTTCAAGAGGCATTAAAAGCCACTCCTGGTATTAATGTTGTGGGAGAGGATTCACTCGGCTTAGGCTTAAACATTGGTGTTCGCGGTCTAGACCCACGACGCACTTCACGTACCTTGTTATTAGAAGATGGCATGCCATTATTCTTGGCACCATATGGTGACCCATCGGCACACTACTCAACGCCGTTACAACGTGTGCAACGCATTGAGGTTGTGAAAGGCTCAGGCCAAATTTTATATGGGCCTCAAACCATCGGCGACATGATTAACTTTGTGACTAAACCTGTTCCTAAAGATGGATTAGCAGGCAGCATACAAGCAACTGCTGGTAATAACGATTTTACAGGTTTGCACGCAAATGTCGGTTATGGCGGCGAGCGTGGCGGCATTATGATTGATGCTTTACAAAATAAAGGTGATGGCATTCGCGA
>JBFJJY010000040.1:0-9061 GCA_041612055.1 Methylophilaceae bacterium
AACTGGCTTTGGTTGTAAACATCACCTGATTTGATGGGATTGATGTTGTGAATCAGGTTTTCTTGATAATGTGTTAAACCCTCAATTTTTAATTCGCCAAATCGCACGCTAGGCCCACTGTTAATCGTTAAGTCCAGCGCCACTTCATTTGTGTTCGGATTGACTTTTGCTTGGCTACTTTGAATTTTTGCATTGGGGTAACGTTGTGCTAGTAAGCTTGAAAGTAGTTCTCTTTTGGCTTTTGACCAGACCCCTTGAGAAAAGGCTGCGCCTTTAGGTAATCGCCAACTCTCTGTAAGGCTGGCAACGGCTGGTGATTGATTATTTGTTGCAGTTGTAATTTCACCTTTGAAATTAAGATTAACAGCACTCACCTTCGACTGTTGATTAAGGTCTATAGTGAGATCAGCAGCATTAGTGCTAACTGAGTTTATTGTTACGCTTGCTGAAAAATAACCCAGTGTCGCTAATAATTCCTTGATTTCTTTTGGTGATGATCTAACCAGTCGTAACCACTCGCTTTGATTGAGGCGAGTGTTATCTAATGCTTCGTTTATGCTCAGGTGCTGTTTTAGTAAATCACGTATTTCACTAATATCAATTTTATCGTCAGGCGCAATATCCAATTTGATCACTGCTTGATAAGGAGAGGATTTTTTTACCGTTATTAACGTAATCGGCTCTGCAAAAGCGGATGGGCTTACCGAAAAGCAACAAAGGTAAAATATTATTTGAAGACAAATCGCTAAGGGAATTTTTCCAGAAATACTAGTATGTGCGGTTAAGTCTTTAGTCAAAACAATAGGCTTTAAACCTTTAAGTATAGATGCTGCAGTTAACAAGAGACTATTTACCATTGCTAATGGTTACTATAGTAAGAGTGTTTATAGCAAAGAAAATTCAGCGTTTTATATTTATTTTCCTTTGAATCTGTCTACTACCTTAATTTTTCTCTACCGTAAAGCTTGGATTTTTTCGGTAATCAATTACATTTCCTGTGCTTACTTAACTGAATCTCTTAGCTAATTCTGCAGCTTTACCTGTATAGTTGGCAGGCGTTAAAGCCAATAAAAATTGTTTAGCCTCTGCTGGGATTTTAAGCATTTCTATAAAGGTATGTAATGATTCTTTGTTAATCCCACCTTTGCCGCGCGTTAGCTCTTTTAGTTGTTCGTAAGGGTTTTCTAAACCATAACGGCGCATGACGGTTTGAATTGGTTCGGCCAGCACTTCCCAGCTATTATCTAAATCTTCAGCTAGTTTGGCACTGTTAATTTCCAGTTTATTTAGACCGCGCAGACAAGAATCATAACCCAATAGCGTATAGCCAAAACCAACGCCCATATTGCGCAATACGGTACTGTCTGTTAAATCACGTTGCCAGCGGGAAATCGGTAGTTTTTCCGCTAAGTGGCGCAGTACGGCATTAGCAATACCTAAATTACCTTCGCTATTTTCAAAGTCAATCGGATTAACTTTATGTGGCATGGTTGATGAGCCGATTTCACCTGCTTTTACTTTTTGTTTGAAATAGCCAACAGAAATATAGCCCCAAATATCACGATTTAAATCAATTAAGATGGTGTTGGTACGTGCTAAAGCATCATACAATTCGGCCATATAATCATGTGGTTCAATTTGAATGGTCATTGGGTTGTAAGTTAGTCCTAAACTTTCAACAAAGCGTTTGGCAAACAATTCCCAGTCAAAATCTGGATAGGCAGATAAGTGCGCATTAAAGTTACCAACGGCACCATTAATTTTGCCGAGTATTTCATTTTGGTTAATTTGTTGAAGCTGACGCTTTAAACGATAAGCAACATTGGCTAGCTCTTTACCCATGGTGGTTGGCGAGGCGGTTTGTCCATGCGTGCGGGACAGCATCGGTTGGTCGGCAAACTCAGTAGCTAATTCATTTAAGCGGGTGATAACATCATTTAAAAAGGGCAGCATCACTTCATCTCGTGCTTCTTTTAACATCAGGGCATGAGACAGATTGTTAATATCTTCGCTGGTGCAAGCGAAATGAATAAACTCACTGGCCGCTTTAATTTCATGGTTGCCAATAAATTTTTCTTTTAACCAATACTCTAATGCTTTGACATCGTGATTAGTGCGCGATTCAATCGCTTTAACTTGCGCGGCATCTTCCTTGCTAAATTCAGCGACAGCGTCATCCAGCTCTTTAATTGTGTCAGCACTAAATGGGGCAATCTCAGTTAATTCTTTGGCAGCACTTAAGGCTTTTAACCATTCAATTTCCACCCATGCACGATGCTTTATGAGCGCGTATTCACTAAAAAATGGGCGTAGCGCATCTAATTTTGTTTGATAACGTCCGTCAAGTGGGGAGAGTGCATTTAGAGTAGTAAGTGACATAAAAAAGCTAAAATTTGAAAAAACGCTATTTTACGCTTTTTATGTCACTTAATCTATTGGCGATAGCTTGTTGCCTGTCCTTTTTAAAAACTTAATAAATCAACAAAATCATTCACAGCCGTGTTTTCTAGTTTTGTTTGATCTAAACATAAATTAAGAATTTCTGTTTGTTTGTTTTGATCAAAACGGCGGGCTAAATTCACCTTGAATTTCTTAACCAATTCTGGGATGCCTTCTTCACGGCGGCGACGGTGACCGATTGGATACTCAACTGCAATATTGTTCGATTGAGAGCCATCTTTAAAGAAAATTTGAATGGCGTTTGCGATGGAGCGTTTTTCTGGGTCTAGATAGTCGCGCGTATATTCTGCTTTTTCTACGCAAATCATTTTTTCACGAATAGCATCAATACGTGGGTCTGCCGCAACTTCATCTTCATAATCTTTTGCGGTTAGATTGCCTTTTAGTAGACCAATGGCGGACATATATTGAATACAATGGTCGCGATCAGCCGGGTTATCTAAAGGCCCTGTTTTATCAATAATGCGAATGGCTGACTCATGCGTAGTAATCACGATTTTATCAATGTTTGCAATTTGTTCTAAAGTTTGCAGTTTATCGCCCACTTCTTTATTGAGCTGGAAAGCGCATTCAACCGCAGTTTGTGCGTGAAACTCAGCAGGAAATGATATTTTAAACAGCACTTGCTCCATCACATATGAACCGTAGTCGCGTTGGAATGTGAAGGGTTTTCCTTTAAATAACACATCATAAAAGCCCCAAGTTTTAGCCGTTAATGCGCCTGGATAACCCATTTCGCCTTGCATGGTCATCCATGCTAAGCGCACAGCGCGCGAAGTGGCATCACCAGCCGCCCATGATTTGCGCGAGCCTGTATTGGGGGAGTGACGATAAGTACGTAAACTTTGGCCATCAACAAATGCGTTAGAAACTGCATTAATAATGTCTTCTTTTGTGCCGCCTAATAGCTTTGTGACCACGGCGGTTGAAGCGATTTTGACTAAAATCACATGATCGAGACCGACACGGTTAAAGCTGTTTTCTAAAGCGAGCACACCTTGAATCTCATGTGCTTTAATCATCGCAGTTAGCACATCCTTCATGGTCAGTGGCGCTTTGCCTTCTGCAACGTTTTTGCGTGATAAATAATCAGCAACCGCTAAAATGCCGCCTAAGTTATCTGAAGGATGCCCCCATTCGGCCGCGAGCCAAGTGTCGTTAAAATCTAACCATCGAATCATAGCGCCAATGTTAAAAGCAGCCAGAATTGGGTCTAATTGGTAGTCGGTGCCAGGCACTTTAGCGCCATTGGGTACAACGGTTCCTTTAATCACTGGGCCTAGCAGCTTTGTGCAAGCAGGGTAGTCGAGTGCTTCAAAACCACAGCCCAATGTATCCATTAAACAATTACGCGCAGTATCAAATGCTTCTTCTGATTGAATCTCATAGTCTGCAACGTAATTCGCAATATCGACAATCACTTGATCGGGGTTTGGTCTAACATTAGAGATGTGGCTTGACATAAATAACCTTTAAAAATTGAAATAAATTAACGTTGGCTAATAGCGATATACGGTCTATTTTCTGGCCCTGTATATTCCGCATTTGGGCGAATAATTTTATTGTCCACGCGTTGTTCTATTGCATGGGCCACCCAGCCAGTTGTACGCGAAATCACAAAAATAGGGGTAAACATACTGGTTGGAATGCCCATCATGTGATAGCTAGAAGCGCTATACCAATCTAAATTAGGGAACATTTTTTTCTCACGCCACATGGTTTCTTCAATTCTGGCTGAGATGTTAAATAGATTCATGTCGCCAGCATCCTCACTGAGTGCGCGACTCACTGCTTTGATGGATTCATTGCGCGGGTCACCTATGGTATATACAGGATGGCCAAAACCAATCACAATTTCTTTGCGCGCCATGCGTGCCATGATGTCAGCTTCTGCTTCATCAGGCGTTTGGTAACGTTGGATAATTTCCATGGCTGCTTCGTTGGCACCACCATGTTTAGGGCCACGCAATGCGCCAATCGCGCTGGTAATACAAGAATACATATCCGACAACGTGCCTGATACCACCCGTGCGGTGAAAGTCGAGGCATTAAATTCATGCTCGGCATATAACACCAAGGAAGTATTCATGGCATCAATATGCAGTTGTTTGGGCTTTTTGCCATGTAGCAAATGTAAAAAATGCGCGGCGATTGAATCATCATCGGTTTCGACTTCAATGCGTTTTGCATTGTGACTGTAGTGATACCAATAAATTAAAATAGAACCAAAACAAGCAATGAGCCGATCGCCTAACTGTTTGGCAGCTTCAATATGATGATCCTCTGATTCGGGTTCTAATGTGCCTAACATAGAACAACCTGTGCGCATCACATCCATTGGGTGTGCGCTCGCTGGAATTTGCTCTAAAACTGTTTTAAGGGCGCCAGGTAATCCGCGCAATTTTTTTAACTTTTGGTGGTAGGCCGCTAATTGAGATTGATTAGGCAGTTCACCATAGATTAATAAATAAGCGACTTCCTCAAAGGTGGCATGATTTGCCAGTTCGGTAATGTCGTAGCCACGGTAATGTAAGTCGTTACCCGTGTGGCCAACTGTGCAAATCGCTGTGCTGCCTGCAGTAACGCCGGCGAGGGCAACACCTTTTTTCTTTTTTGGTGCTTCTTTTATGTCGTTAGTTGTTGTATTCATTTTGTCTCCCTATTTTTGATAGAGTGCATCTAATTTTTCTTCAAATGCGTGATAGCCTAAATGGTCGTATAAATCCATACGTGTTTGCATCGTGTCGATAACATTTTGTTGCGTTCCATCTTTGCGTACTGCTTGGTAAACATTCAGTGCAGCTTGATTCATGGCGCGGAACGCTGATAATGGGTAAAGCACCATGCTGACATCAACAGACGCTAACTGGTCTACGGTAAAGAGTGGGGTTGAGCCAAATTCGGTGATGTTGGCTAACACAGGCGCTTTAACAGTATCAACAAACTGTTTATACATGCCAAGCTCAGTCATCGCTTCTGGGAAAATCATATCAGCACCGGCTTCAACACAAGCGCATGCGCGGTCGATAGCCGACTGAAGGCCTTCAACAGCCAGTGCGTCAGTACGCGCCATAATAACGAAACTGTCGTCTGTTCTGGCATCGACAGCGGCTTTAATGCGATCCACCATTTCATCTTGCGTAACAATTGCTTTATTAGGGCGATGACCACATCTTTTTGTACTCACTTGGTCTTCAATATGAACAGCAGCTGCGCCAGCTTTTTGAACACTTTTAATACTGCGCGCAATATTAAAAGCACCACCAAAACCTGTATCGATATCGACTAATAGTGGCGTATCAACTGCATCGGTAATGCGTCTAACATCAATCAATACATCTTCTAAAGTTGAAATGCCTAAATCTGGTAAGCCTAGCGAGCCAGCAGCGACGCCGCCACCCGATAAGTAAATGGCTTTAAACCCTGATTGTGTTGCAAGCATGGCATGATAAGCATTAATTGCACCAATAATTTGCAGTGGTTTTTCGGCTTTCAATGCGGCGCGAAAACGCATGCCTGCTGTTTCTAGTTTGCTCATGGTAAACCCTAAATTAATGAAAGAATGCGGTGTTGGCTTCTGCTGGGATATCAACACCCGTGAGTTTTGCTTTTTGTAATATTTCCCAGAAATAGCGGTAGGTTGCCCGGTCATGCAGCTCGCCTGCATACTGAATAGGTCCCCATTCAGCCGCTTGCGCAGCCAGTAAAATATTAGCTGCATCAACCACTTCATCAAAATTCGGCTTCATTGCGTCAACAATGGCTTGAATCTGTGTAGGATAAATACTCCACATCCGCATAAAACCAAATTCATTGCGCGCACGTGATGCATCGCTATAAGTGGTCTCTACATTTTTGAGATCAAGTGTCACGTTATGGGCGGGGACAACACCATGACCGAGTGCGGCCGCAGTGACTTCAGCTTTCGCACGCGCTAACAAACGGTGTTCGAATTGACCAGGGCTACGCATGGCGCTGGCTGGAATAGCACCATTATGTGCACTGACAAAATCCATTAATCCAAAATCTAATACTTGCAACCAAGGTAGTTTCGCAATGTCATGCACTTGGCGGAGCGCGCCATGTGTTTCAATCAAAATGTGAACAGGGATAATGCGTTCAATCCCATTAAACGTGACCATTTTTTGCAAGTAGGCAATCATTTCCTGCGCCTGACTCACATCAGTGCATTTTGGAATGGTGATATAACTCAGCACATCGCCAGCACCCGCGACTAAGATATCAATGTCTTGCTTCCAAGCGGGATGAGTGTAGTCGTGAATGCGTGCGCCAGCCATTTTATGTTTGTTGGCATCAGAGGTCAGTACGCGCACAATCATTTCGGCATGCTCACGCTCTTGCCCACTGGCAGCGCCATCTTCGCAATCGCAGGTAATATCAAACACTGGGCCAATACTCTCTTGTAAGCTCAGTGCTTTTAAAATTAACTTTTCACTGCCTGCAAAATGCTCGCAAGCTGGAATTAAAGGGAACGGTTTTTCACCGCCAAACAACGCTTCATTTGGATGTACAGCCATTATTTATTTCCTTTACGTGGCATTGCCACCGTGTAGTCTAGGTCTAGCACCACATTCTGGTGATAGTCTTGATTGGTTTTAACGGAGTCGAGGGCGCTAGAAGGCATGTTTTTAATGCCGACCATGCGTAGTCTTAATGCTCCAATATCTTGTCGGTTAGGTAAATCCCATTTATCCAACACTTCAGTTAGCGTATAGATGGTATCGCCCGCAAAAGTAGGGTTAACGTGTGTACCACCGTTAATTGCTAGAATGGTTAATGCATTTTCTAACCCTTCATAACTTAAAGCGCGACAAGTGGAAATGACGACACCCCCATAAACAAGACGCTTGCCAATAGCTGTGCTTTGCATCAGGTGATGATCAAAATGTAACCGAGCATTATTTTGATATAACCTAGTCGCAAGAGAGTGATCGCTATCATTAACTGTCATGCCAGCTGGATGATTGAGGCGCTCTCCAGCCGTATAGTCTTCCCAAAAATATTGTCCGCCAGTGGTGGTGCTGATTTCATCATGGGTTTCGACATAGTTGGGCACATGCAGTTGATTGGCTTCAACATAAGCTGGCAGTTCTGGAATAATAGTTTTTGGTGCAGCGGCATCAATATTGTTTTTATGCACCATGACCCAACGCACCCAGCTTAATACTGGGCTATTATTTTGATTGACCGTTGTTGACCGCACCCAGACGACGCCACTTTTGCCATTTGAATTTTGTTTTAATCCAATCACTTGGCTAGATGTACTGAGTGTGTCGCCAGCAAATACAGGTTGAATAAATTTAACATCGGCATAGCCTAAATTGGCCACAGCATTCACCGAAATATCTGGCACTGTTTTACCAAAGGCGATATGAAAAGCTAATAAATCATCTATCGGCGTGCTTTTATATTCCAAGCTTTGAGCAAACGGTACGCTGCAGTGCAGCGGGTTTCTTTCTCCCGTCAGCGCAATATATAGCGCGCTATCACCTTCGGTAATCGTGCGTGGGGCTGCATGCTGAATCACTTCGTCCATGACAAAGTCTTCAAAAAATCTGCCGCTACTAATTTTAGCTCTATTGGTTTTAGATGGATTAGTCATTAGATAAACTCTTCTTCCAATTCTTCGATCATTTCACTTAGTTGGATAATACGTTCAGCCGCTGCAATATGGTGATTTTCTACAAATCTATCGTTGACAATCACGGTGCCTTTACCAGAGGCTTGTGCTTCTTTTAATGCTTTAATGACCTCACGTGCATTGGCAACCTCAGATGCTTTTGGTGTATACGCATCGTTGCTGTAGGCTATTTGTGCTGGATGAATAATTGATTTACCGTCAAATCCTAAATCTCTGCCTAACCGACAAGCGTATTCAAACGCATGCATATTTTTAAGGTCACTGGCAATGCCATCGACTACACACCTTTTATAAGCTCGAGCAGCAAGCACCACAAGCGAAAGCGACGTTATAATGGCTGTCCGCTCTGGGGTGTAGCGTGCGTGCAACTGTGTAATTAAGTCAGAAGTGGCTATGACCATGCATTTAATCCGATCTGATGCAGAAGCAATTTCTTTTGCATTCAAAACAGCAATAGGACTTTCGATCATCACCATGATGGGCATGTGACTGCCGCCCGCATCATCAAGCACTTTTTGCGCCGCCAAAACATCCTCTTTAGATTCTACATTGGGGAAGAGAATAGCATCGGCACCAATATTAGCGACTGCTTTGATATCGTCATGTCCCCATTCGGAATCTAAGTCGTTCACCCTAACAATCACCTCGCGTTTACCGTAACCACCTTGTTTGACAGCTTCAACGATATTTAAGCGCGACTGTAGCTTTGCATCAATCAAGATGGGATCGCCTAAGTCCAATATCACCGCATCTGCCGCCAGTGTTCTAGCGCGATTGAGATAGTAGGTGTTGCAGCCTGGCACATAAAGCATTGATCGCCTTGGTCTTATGTGTTCATTCATAATCATGCTGACCTGAAGTATTGAGTTGATACTGATTATAAAGATTAATTTCTATCTGTCAATGTATATCTTATGTCTTATATAAGATATAAAATAC
>JBFJJY010000041.1:0-8940 GCA_041612055.1 Methylophilaceae bacterium
ACACGGATGTTGATAACCCAAATTAACCCAGTTGCTAGCACGATAGCCAGTTTCTTCCAACAATTCACGCTGCCCAGTAATCAGAATATCCTCACCTTTATCAATTTTCCCTGCAGGCAACTCAATAAAGACTTGTTGCAAGGGGTAACGAAACTGGCGCTCTAGGACAACATGACCATTGTCTAACATTGGCACAATGACTACGGCTCCTGGGTGTAGGACATATTCGCGTTGGCTTAAGTTCCCATTGGGTAGACGTACATCATCGCGTTTAACAGTCAACATACCGCCTGTTGCAATCGTTGTCGAGCTGACGCAAGACTCTATTAAATCAGTGCTATTTTTCATACCGTTAAACGCTAGCTGCGGTAAACGTATCGCATTCATTCACATCGCCAACTTTCAAACCTTGATTAAACCAGCGCATACGTTGCTCAGAAGTGCCATGGGTAAAACTATCAGGCACAGCATAGCCCTGCGCTTGTTTTTGTAAGGCATCATCACCAATAGCAGCGGCCGCACGCATGGCCTCTTCAACATCCCCTGCTTCTAAAATACGATTTGCGCCATCCGCATGATGTGCCCAAACACCTGCATAACAATCTGCTTGTAACTCTAACAATACTGAATATCGATTAGCTTGCGCCTCACTTCTAGCGCTTTGACGGGCTTGCTGTACTTTCTCCGAAGTCCCCATTAAGTTCTGTACGTGATGTCCAACTTCATGCGCAATCACATAAGCTTGAGCAAAATCACCCGGAGCTTTGAAGCGATTTTTCATCTCATCATAGAATGCTAAATCAATGTAGACTTTTTTATCCCCTGGACAATAAAAAGGCCCCATTGCTGCTTGTCCTGTTCCACATGCCGTACTCGTTTGACCTCTAAATAAAACCAACTTAGGAGCAGGATAATCATAACCAGCACTTTTAAAGACTTTGTCCCAAGTATCTTCTGTGCTGCCTAGAACCTTCGCCACAAACTGACCCATCTCATCATCCTCTGGAATCGCTTCCGATTCTTGAGATGTAGTTTGGCTCATGCCTTTACCCATATTTAAAACCATGGCAGGATCAACACCAAAATACAAAGCGACCAATACCATAATAATGGTACCAATACCGATACCGCCGCCACCAGACACTCGCATACGACGTCTGTCTTCTACATTGCTACTTTCTCTTTGGTTGTCTAAGCGCATTTTCTTCCCATCCCAGGGCTCTTAGGTAGCTGGGGCCTAACAGAGCTCTCTTTAAATAGTCATTTACAACTATATTAGCGTTAAAACATAGATGCATCTATATGAATTATTCGATTATAAGGAAATTAAGCTTCCCGAACCCATGAAATAGCGTATTCGAGACAGATAGATCAGAAGTCCTAATAATAAAGAAATAGCGTCAAATAGTTATAACGCCCCTGGGACAACCATGCACTTCAGACCCAACTCGGTCATTAAAAACACTATTCTGGAAGATAACTTTGGGGGCAAAGCTATCGCATAGCTTTGCTATATCAATGAGTTCTCTCGGGCCATTGCTGCCGTTCAAGTTTGCGTTTATTATTGAGCTAGTGAGTTGAGCGATTACAGTTTAAAAAATATCAATCGTACGTGTTCTGTCTCACATGCACTCTCGATTCATCTATCTATAATAGATAAGCAGTGGCGCAACTTTAAACGGTTAACATTACATTACGATACCGCCCAAAGATTCTATTCTAGAAGGAGTCAACCACATGAGAGCAGCGTACGGTTAACGCCTCAGCCTCTTGCTCATACTAAACAGACAAGTTATTGGATTTAAATGAAAATGATTGTTTACATACTAGGCTTTTTAACTGCCTTTGCATTAATAAATGAAAATGCTTTAGCAAAAGCTGAGAGTAAAAAAAAGAGCAATGTCAAATCAAAAAAATCAACTCAAGTAGATACAGCATATGTCATTGAAATTGGTTATCCATCAATCACAATGGCGTTCAATTCAGTTAAAGAGCGCAAAGATACTGTTTTAAAAGCCAATGCCAAACCCTTCGGATGGCAAGAACGAACGGGGCCTTGGTATGTTGTCAAAGAAGGTGAAAATATTGAATGGGCATTTACCGAAGGTGGGCATTATGCACACCCTAGTGTAGTTAAACGACAAATAGATGTCGGCTCTACAGACCACATCAATGTAGATATGGCGTTTCAGTGTGGCGCTGAAAATATGGCCGATTGTTATCGGTTACTAAGTGAGTTTAAACAGGTTAATAAACTCATCAAAAAAGTGTATCAAAAGAAATTTATCACAAGTGTAGATGGCGTGGCTGTATGGAAGGGAGTGGATAGCTTAGAATAAACCATCGACCTTAAAAATATAATGAAAGACCATTGTAATAGCCTGAACTCTTGAATGCTAAATGAATTCAATAAAACAAATGGCGAATTGGCTTCACTTACACAGGCCAACCCTTCTAGTATCCAAAATTGTTATCAAGTAGGTCCGCTTTGGGGGGGCTTAGCTTCCCGTCAAATTAAATTAAGCTATCCAACATGATAGGTTAAAACAGTGCAAACCCACTTAGCACCATGTCTATTGGTTCACCTATCGCAAGCTAGACATAATCGCAACACCACACAGTTCAAGCAGTCCCTGCGGCATTAATCCAATGGCTAACAAGGCTAGTGCGTTTAAGCTCAACACCATTTTCATATCTAATGGTGCTGTAATCGCAGCGGTATCTAATGGTTCATCAAAATACATTAACTTAATGACGCGTAGGTAATAAAAAGCACCAATAGCCGCCATTAGCACCGCAAAGACAACTACCCACACAAAGCCCTCGTGTAAAGCTGCCTGCAATACGGTAAATTTTGCATAAAAACCAATGGTTGGTGGCACACCTGCCATGCTAAACATCGTAATTAGCATCAAGAAGGCTGTCCATGGACTACGTTTGTTCAAACCTTTTAGGTCGTCTAGCTCCTCAGCTTCATGCCCTCGTCTGGATAACAGCAATATCATGCCGAAGCCAGCCAATGTCATGAGCACATAAGCACTGATATAAAACATGCTAGATGCAAAGCCATTTAACGTACCACTCATCAGTCCTAGCAATAAAAATCCGATATGCGAAATGGTAGAGTAAGCCAACATCCGTTTTAGATTGGTTTGTGCAATGGCAGTGACATTGCCGATTGCAATTGAAAATATGGCCATGATTAACAACATATCTTGCCAGTCGCCAACCAAAACATATAAACCAAATACTAATAAACGCAATGTCATCGCAAAGCCAGCAAACTTAGGAATCGACCCAATCAGCATGGTAATTGCGGTTGGTGAGCCTTGATAAACATCTGGCACCCACATATGAAACGGTACTGCACCAAACTTAAATGCTAAACCTGACACAATAAACACTAAACCCAAGCTGAGTACAGGATTATGAATAATACCGGGATTATGCTCATACGCATCTCTCAAACGGGTTGCGATGGTGGCAATATCCAAGCTACCAGTTACCCCATAAATCATACTCATGCCATAAAGCAACATGCCAGATGCTAATGCGCCAAGTACAAAATACTTCATTGCCGCTTCTGTTGCTTTAGCGTTGTCACGGTCTAACGCTACCAAGGCATAAACGCATAATGACAATAGTTCCAATCCAATATAAATGGTAATCAGGTTATATCCTGAAATCATGACCATCATGCCGACCGTAGCAAACAACAATAAAGCGTAGTACTCACCTGAAAACAGGTTTCGCACCAACATATAATGCCGCGTATACACTAACATGATGGCGGCGCCAATTAACGTTGCCAGTTTAAGCACATCACTAATAGGATCGCTAATAAACATGCCGCTGTAGGCAATATCAATAGCAAATGCATTCAATGATAGCAAGAGATATGCTGCCGCAAATAGAGTGGCTTGTGCCAATCCATAAATAATAAGACGATTATTTTTATTGAGGAATAAGTCTAAGATTAAAATAACCATCGCCATGCTCAGCATGACAATTTCTGGCAACGAGATAAAGAGGTCTGTATGAATTGTGTCCATGCTTTACATTCCTGCCGTCGGTAATTTGCTAGTTGCCATGTGTTCTAAAAATCTCATTGATGTTGCTTGCGTCATCTCGGTAATCACTTGTGGATAGACCCCAATACCTATCGTTAATAGCGCCAATACCGCTAATAAAGCAAATTCACGGCGCGTTAAATCTTTTAATGCAGCCACTTTTTGATTGGCTACACTGCCATAAAAAACACGTTTGACCATCCACAGCGTGTATGACGCGCCGAAAATCAATGTTGTTGCTGCGATAAATGCAACCCAGAAATCATATTTAACGCTGGCTAAAATGACCATAAACTCCCCAACGAAGCCGCTAGTACCCGGCAATCCACTATTTGCCATTGCAAACAGAACGGCGAATGCTGCAAACATCGGCATGGTGTTCGCTACGCCGCCGTAATCGGCAATTTGGCGACTATGCATGCGGTCATATAACACGCCCACACACAGGAACATGGCTGCTGAAATAAAACCATGCGAAATCATTTGTACCATCGCACCTTCAAGCCCTAATTGACTGAACAGGAAGAAACCTAACGTAACAAAACCCATATGTGAAATTGAAGAGTAAGCAATGAGCTTTTTCATGTCTTTTTGCACCAATGCCACCAACGCGATATATAAGATTGCAATCAGTGATAAAACAATCATAAAACCTGACAGATAATGAGCCGCATCTGGTGCAATTGGCATGGCAAAGCGTAAAAAGCTATAGCCGCCTAACTTCAACATCACGGCTGCCAACACCACCGAACCAGCTGTTGGAGCTTCTACGTGAGCATCTGGCAACCAAGTATGCACAGGCCACATCGGGATTTTGACTGCGAACGCCATAAAAAACGCCATAAAAATAAAAATTTGTACATTAAGCGGCAACACGACATTATGATATTTAGCAATATTGAAGCTGCCTGTTTCGTGAAACAAGTAGATAAAAGCAACCAACATCAATAATGAACCAAGCAAGGTATACAAGAAGAATTTTATGGTCGCATAAACGCGATTCGGCCCACCCCAAATACCAATCACCAAAAACATTGGAATCAGCATGGCCTCCCAAAATACATAATACAAAATACTATCTAAGGCACTAAACACGCCAATCATTAAACCACTCATGATTAAAAAACAGGCCATATATTGAGCGATGTTTTTGGTAATGACTTCCCACGAAGCGGCTACACAAATCATTGTGGTAAAGCTAGTCAGTAGAATCAATGGCACAGAAATACCATCGGCACCTAGGTGATAATATATCTGAAAAGCTGGTATCCAATAGGCCGCTTCTTGAAACTGGAATCCGCTTTCAGTGAAGTTAAATTGCGTATATAAAGGCAATGTAACTAAAAAGCCTGCAACTGCACCAACAAAAGCTAACCATCGCGTTATACTGGCGCGGCTGTCATTGCCGAGCGCCAACACTAACACGCCTGCAAGAATTGGCACCCAAATAGATAAACTTAAAATGTGATTAGTTAGCATTAAAAAATCTTATTCAAAAAGGTAGTAAATAAAGTCTTGAGTGAGATTAGGAAGCTCTTATTGAGTAGTAAGAGTGCTCCAATAATCATGGCAAAAGCATAGTGGTAAAGCATACCAGACTGTAACTGACGCACAACGCCCGATAACTTACCAATCAATTTAGCTGTGCCATTCACAATCGCACCATCGATTAATTGCACATCAGCGATTTGCCATAATTTGTGACCAATCAATCGAGAGCCACCCGCAAAAAACCATTCGTTAAAGCTGTCGAAACCATATTTATTTTCCAACACGCGGTTGATCAAACTGCATTTTTGTTGAATCGCAGCAGGAATATCGGGGCGCTTCATGTAAAAAAACCATGACAACACTACACCAGCTAACGCTAATGCAAAGGGTAGCGTCAAGAACCCATGTAGCGCCATACCAGCTGGCGTATGCAACAATTCGTGGAAATGGTGTGCTAGATGTTCCATTGCTGGATGCGCTTCTGTATTCACCGTGATGACGCCATTAAAAAAGTCGCCAAACAACATAGGCTCTATTGCTAAATAACCAATTGCAACAGATGGAATTGCCAACAGCATTAAAGGCAGCTTTACAACCCAACCTGGCTCATGCGGATCTTGGTCAGGTGTTAATCCATGATGATGGTCATCGTGATGATCTGCGCCATGTGCATGCGGCTTCACTTCGCGCCATTTTTCTTTACCATGAAAAACCAAGAAATAAAGTCTGAATGAATAGAACGCAGTGATAAATACACCCGCAATCACTGCAAAATAAGCAAAACCACTACCTGGAATATGAGAGAATTTGACCGCTTCAATAATGCTATCTTTTGAATAAAAACCTGCAAAGAAAGGCGTACCAATTAACGCCAAAGAACCGATTAATGAAGTGATCCAAGTAATTGGAAAGTATTTTTTCAGATTACCCATATTACGGATATCTTGGTCATGGTGCATGCCCATGATGACCGAACCAGCGCCTAAGAAAAGCAACGCTTTAAAGAAAGCATGTGTCATTAAATGAAATATCGCTACTGAATAAGCTGATGCGCCAAGCGCCACAGTCATATAACCCAATTGTGATAATGTTGAATAAGCCACCACGCGCTTGATGTCATTTTGGATAATGCCCAATAAGCCCATGAATAAAGCAGTAATAGCGCCAATCGTCATGACAAATGAAAGCGCTGTCGTTGACATTTCAAACAGCGGTGACATACGCGCGACCATAAAAATACCAGCAGTGACCATTGTCGCCGCGTGGATTAAGGCAGAGATCGGTGTTGGGCCTTCCATTGAGTCTGGCAACCAGACATGTAATGGCACTTGTGCAGATTTACCCATGGCACCAACAAACAGCAAGATGCAAGTCACTGTCATTAATGACCATGAAGTATTAGAAAATAAACTAATCTCCGTCTCTGCCAATGTTGGGGCGGCTTTAAACACTTCGGCATAATCCAAGCTACCTGTGTAAGCGAGCACCAATCCTATACCGAGCAAGAAACCAAAATCACCTACACGATTGACGAGAAACGCTTTTAAGTTAGCATAAATCGCTGTCGGTCTGGTATACCAAAAACCAATCAGCAAGTAAGAGACTAAGCCAACGGCTTCCCAACCAAAAAACAGTTGCATAAAGTTATTTGACATCACCAGCATCAACATGGCAAAAGTAAATAACGAAATATAGCTAAAGAAGCGGCTATAGCCTGGGTCTTCATGCATATAACCGATGGTATAAATATGCACCATCAGCGAGACAAATGTCACCACGACCATCATCATTGCAGTGAGATTATCGATTAAAAAGCCAACGCTAAAGTGAATATCACCTGACACTAACCACGTATATAAATCTGCATTATGTGTAAAGCCTGCTAAAGTTGCTTTAAATACCATTGCCGATAATACAAAAGCTGCGCCAACACCTGCAATTGTGAGCCAATGTGCTGCGCTACGAGGCAAACGTCGACCAAACAAACCAACAATAGCGGCTGCGATTAATGGTAATAATGGAATCCAAATGAGAAGCTGTTCTGTCATGATTTTTTGTTAGCCCTTGAGTGAATCCAAATCTTCAACATCAATCGTGCGTAAATTGCGGAATAGCACCACCAAAATCGCCAAACCAATCGCTGACTCTGCTGCCGCTACCGTTAAAATAAAAAACACGAATACTTGTCCTGCAATATCCTGTAAATAATGTGAGAATGCAATAAAGTTGAGGTTGACAGCAAGCAGCATCAACTCAATCGCCATCAGCACAATAATGACATTGCGTCGATTCAAAAAGATACCAACCACACTAATTGCAAACAACAATGCACCTAGTATCAAGTAATGTGAGAGTCCTACACTCATGAGGCTTCTCCTTGTTCTGTGTTGTCATCTGCTTTTGGCTCTGTTTCTGATTGCATTTTAACCATGCGCACACGGTCTTTTTTCTTTACAAGCACCTGTTCAGCAGGGTTAATTGACTTGCTTTCACGTTTTTCTCTCAGCGTTAAGGCAATCGCCGCCACAATCGCAACCAGCAACACAACCGATGCAAGTTCAAATGGTAATAGGTATTGGGTATACATCACCTTACCAATCGCCGCTGTGTCACTGTAAGCGGCTGGATGGCTAACACTCTCTGCTTCCATAAAATACTTATTACCCAATATCATGGCCATTTCTATCGCCATTAACGCACCAATAGTGCCTGCCAATGGTAAATAGCGCCAAAATCCTTCGCGTAGCTTATCAATGTTGATATCTAACATCATCACCACAAACAAGAACAACACCATGACTGCACCGACATAAACCAATACCAATACAATCGCTAAGAACTCTGCTTGTAACAGCAACCAAATACCAGCAGCGGTAAAAAAAGAAAGGACCAAGAACAAAGCTGCTTGCACAGGATTGCGCGCTGTAATGACCCGCGACGCTGAAAACAGCAATATGGCTGCCAGCAAGTAAAATATAAAGTCAGTAAATACCATATTTGTCATTAATTAGTTAAGCGTTATCTATAATTCTTATCTTGCGCGCGATCTGCCGCAATCTGTTTCTCATGCTTATCACCAACCGCAAGTAGCATCTCTTTGGTATAGAGCAAATCACCACGCTGTTCGCCGTGATAATCAAATACACGAGTTTCTACTATTGAGTCTACTGGGCAAGACTCTTCACAGAGCCCGCAAAAAATACATTTCGTTAAATCAATATCATAACGGGTAGTTCGCCGCGTATTATCTTCTCGTTGCTCAGACTCAATCGTAATTGCCATGGCAGGACAAACGGCTTCACAAAGCTTACAAGCGATACAACGCTCTTCACCATTTGGATAGCGCCGCAAGGCATGTAGGCCACGAAACCGATTCGAT
>JBFJJY010000042.1:0-8882 GCA_041612055.1 Methylophilaceae bacterium
GGTTAAATCAATATGGCTCAACGCAGGGCGTTTGGCGTTTTCATATTGTAAGCTCACATTGTTGATCGTAATTTTGCCTTTGGTTTTACCTATATCCTGCTGACCCTCATCGGTTTGTGCCGGGCTATCAATCAAGGCAAAAATACTGTGAGCAGCGGCGAGTCCAATTTGGATGTCGGCATTGAGAGAAGTGAGACTTTTAATCGGTGCAATCAGCATCAGCAGTGCGCCGATAAAAGCGGCAAACTCACCTGCAGTAAACTGCCCAACTGCATAATAAACAACCAGACCTAAGGCGAAAGCAGCCAATAGTTCAATGACCATGCTATTCAGCCCAGAGACTTTACCCAAGCGCGTCATCATCTGGCGGTTCTCTTTGGTGATTTTTGCAAAGCGGTCATATTCGTAACGCTCGCCGCCAAAGATTTTAACCATGCGTTGACCGCTGGCGGCTTCTTCAATGACTTGTGTCATCGCGCCCATTGATTGTTGTACCGAGGTGCTGGCAAAACGCAACTTAGGGGTCATTTTTTTTAAAAAGAACACCATCAATGGCGCAATCAAAGCAAAAATAGCGGTCAGTCGCCAATCTAGATACAACATATAAGCCACCATACCAATAATGGTCAGGCTATCGCGCACCATGCTGATGGTTACTTTGGTCACTGCGTTATACATTTGTTCGCTATCGAAGGTGAATTTAGCAGTAATACTGCCAACAGAGTGCGCATCAAAAAAGCTGACGGGTAACGACATGAGCTTGAGAAAAGCATCCAGTCGTATTTGCTCTATCACTTTTCTGCCAACCCAGCGCATGGTGTAAGACGAAGTAAAGCCAGCCAGCGCACGTAACGATAACAGCCCAACTAGCATCAACGGTAATAGCACATTATGGTGCTGATGCGTGTTTACAAATCCTTCGTCAGTCACGGTTTTAATGGTGGCCAAAAAACCCGTATTGGTGGCCGATAAAATGATTAGAGCGAGGATGCTGATGCTGAATATCAGCCAGTGCGGTCTGACATAACCGAGCATACGCCAATAGCGTTTTTTAGCGCTCGATGAAGGGATATTGTCTTTCACTTGCACGTGTTCAAACAGCTAGCCCTAGGCGTCGTGACCAAATAAATCGCGGCTATATACTTTTGATTTGACGTCAGCGATTTCAGCCGACATGCGGTTGGCCAAAATGATATCGGCCTCTCGTTTAAATTGCGCTAAATCATTGACGACGCGCGAACGGAAAAACTCAGCTTCTGGATGCATGGGTTCATAAATGATGACTTCAATCCCTTTTGCTTTGATACGCTTCATGATGCCTTGAATCGAGGAGGCACGGAAATTATCAGAACCGCTTTTCATGATTAAGCGATGAATACCAACCACTTTTGGTTTCTTGCGAATAATCTCGGTGGCAATAAAATCTTTGCGGGTGGTATTAGATTCAACAATGGCGTTAATGAGGTTTTGTGGCACATCGCGATAATTAGCCAATAGTTGTTGGGTATCTTTTGGTAAGCAATAGCCACCATAGCCAAAAGAAGGATTATTGTAATGAAAGCCAATACGTGGATCCAAACAAACGCCATTGATAATTTGTTCTGTATTTAAATCATGCGTCGCGGCATAAGTATCCAGTTCATTAAAATATGCCACGCGCATCGCCAAATAAGTATTGGCAAATAGCTTTATTGCTTCTGCTTCTGTGGCATCGGTAAATACAGTTTCAATATCTGTCTTAATCGCACCTTGCTTTAATAAATGAGCAAAGGCTTCAGCCCGTGATGAACGCTCGCCAACCACAATGCGAGAAGGATATAAATTGTCATAAAGCGCTTTTCCCTCACGTAAAAACTCAGGTGAGAAAATAATGTTGTCGCAATCAAATCGGCTAGACAGCTGCTTGGTGTAGCCCACAGGCAAGGTTGATTTGATGATAATAACGGCATTTTTGTTGATGGATAAAACATCTTCAATCACGCTATCAACAGATGAAGTGTCAAAATAACCCGAGACTGGATCATAGTCAGTTGGTGTAGACACGATGACAAAGTCTGCGTTCGTGTAGGCGAGCTCTTTATCAAGAGTCGCTGTTAGGTTAAGGGATTTATTTTGTAAAAAGTCTTCAATTTCTTGATCAGGGATTGGTGATTGTTTGTTGTTTAATGCATCAACACGCGCTTGCGTAATATCTAATGCAATCACTTCATTATGCTGCGCTAATAAAACAGCATTCGCTAAGCCAACATAACCAATACCAGCAACAGCAATTTTCATTGCTTATCGCTCATGGAGGTGAATCGGGTTAATGGGTAAAATTGGTTGTGCGCCATAGACGAGCATATTAGAGAAGAAATAAGATGGTTTCATGAAAGTGATATGGCAGATTTGTTAAAAAATAATCATCAATTGGCAATCTATAAATATTATCTTAGTCGGTTATTGGTGATAAAGCCACATCACATTAGGCAATCTCTTTTATACTATTAGCTAGAAATTAATTAATCAGAGATGGCAATGAACAAAATTGAAACTCACGTAACGCCCAAAACCATTTATCTCAAAGATTATGCACCTGCACCATACACGGTGGAGCAGGTGAATCTGACCTTTGTGTTGCTAGCAGAAAAAACAATTGTGACTTCGGCGGTGGATTACGCGCGCAACCCAGCGAGCACTTCTAATGATTTGATTCTATTTGGACAAGACCAAACCATTGTTGCGGTTGAAAAAGATGGCAAGCCATTTGATGGCTATACCATAGCCGATGACAAAATGACCATTGCCAATGCAGGCGATAAGTTCACATTAACGATTACGTCAGAGATTGACCCAGCATCCAATACCGCTCTGGAAGGTTTGTATCAGTCGCAAGGCACATATTGCACACAGTGTGAGGCAGAAGGTTTTCGACGCATTACCTATTTTCAAGATAGACCAGACGTATTAAGCACATTTACTGTTCGAATCGAAGGCGAAAAAAAGCGTTACCCCGTTATGTTGTCTAACGGTAATTTAGCGCAAACAGGTGAGCTAGCAAATGGTCGTCATTTTACGGTCTGGAACGATCCATTTCCTAAACCTTGTTATCTATTTGCCCTAGTAGCGGGTGATTTGGTGCGTACTGAAGACATGTTTACCACCATGACCGGGCGACAAGTGGATTTACATATCTATGTCCGTGCTGGTGATGAAAAACAATGTGACCACGCCATGCAATCACTCAAAAAAGCCATGCGATGGGATGAAGAAACGTATGGTCGTGAATATCAATTAGATTTATTCAATATTGTCGCTGTCAGTGATTTCAATATGGGTGCGATGGAAAACACTTCGCTTAATATATTCAATACGAAGTTAGTGCTCGCACACCAAGAAACAGCGACAGATATGGACTTCTTAAGTGTTGAAGGTGTCATTGGGCATGAATACTTTCATAACTGGACTGGTAATCGTGTCACTTGCCGTGATTGGTTTCAGCTATCACTGAAAGAAGGTTTAACGGTCTTTAGAGATCAAGAATTTAGCGCAGATTTAAATTCACGTGCGGTACAGCGGATTGACGATGTTGATCGTTTACGACGGTTACAATTCCCGGAAGATGCAAGTCCGTTAGCGCATGCCGTGCAGCCAGATAGTTTTATCGAAATCAGTAATTTTTATACCACGACGATTTACGAAAAAGGGGCAGAAATTATCCGTATGCAACACACTTTGCTAGGTGAAGAAACCTATCGTAAAGCAACGGATTTATATTTTGAGCGCTATGATGGGCATGCGGTAACCTGCAATGATTTTGTGCAATGTATGGCCGATGCTTCAGGTCGCAATATGGCACAATTTTTCCTATGGTATAAACAAGCGGGCACTCCAACCTTAACCGTGACCAGTCACTACAATCCAACATTAAAAAACTTCTCGCTCACGTTCAAACAGTCACAGCAAAATACGCCAGGACAAATGGATAAAAAGCCATTATTGATTCCAATTGCGGTTGGCTTGCTTGATGCGGAGGGCAATGAAACACATCCCACCCAAATATTAGAAATGACAGAGCGTGAACAAACGTTTCTGTTTAAAGGGATTGATGCACGACCTATACCATCCATCTTGCGTAGCTTTTCTGCACCAGTGAAACTAATCACCGATTTAACAGACGATGATTTGCGTTTATTGCAATTGCACGATACCGATGGTTTTAATCAATGGGAAGCAGGACAAACCTTAGCGCTACGCACCATTAAACGAGTAATGGCAGATGATGAGGCGGATATTAGCCAATTTATTGATGATATTGGCGTGTTGATTGCGCAAGGTTTGGCTGGTGAAGGTGATAAAGCCTTGCTCGCGCGCGCACTCACTTTGCCAGAAATTGCCGTGATTGCACAATCCTTGGAGGTGATTAATCCAGCGGCAATCGATAAGGCCGTTACTACTATCCTCACCACAATTAAACGCACACATAAAGCGGCATTAAAGCGCTTATATGATGCCAATGGTAATACTGGTACATTCTCACTCACACCAGAAGCCATGGGTCGTCGTGCATTGCAAAATACAGTGCTCACTTTACTAACCGCGACTAATGGCACTGGCTGTGCTGCACTTGCCAAAGCACATTATCAAGCCGCTGATAATATGACCGACCGTGTCGCTGCACTAGCTTGTCTTGCCGATAGTACAAAACCTGAGCGCGATGAAGTTTTTGCAGATTTTTACAATCGCTACAAAGATTATCCATTGGTGGTGGATAAATGGTTCACACTGCAAGCCATGGCAAATAGAGACAGCATATTTCATGATTTTGCCCAGTTGCGCCATCACCCACAATTTAATATCAAAAATCCAAATCGGGTGCGCTCGCTCTATTCGGTTTTTGCTATCAATAACCCTGTCAAATTCCATGATGAAAGCGGAAAAGGCTACACCATTTTAAGAGATGCAATCATTGAGCTGAATGCAATCAACCCACAAATTGCCTCACGTATGGTGACGCCATTACGCGAATGGAAACGTTACACCCCACAATTGCAAGCATTAATGAAAGAGACCTTACAAGCTATTTTACAAACACCAAATTTATCAAACGATGTGTTTGAACTGGTCAGCAAATGTTTGAAGGATTGAGCTGTATGTAACCAATGATGGTGGTTGTATACAACCAAGCTCATCAATCTCAACATAGAGATTTTTATTTTTTCTCTATAAATCAGTTGTTTAATTAAATCGCTTCGTTTGGTACGGAAGTTGCGTGAATACCTATAGTTTTTAGCTAGTAGGGAAGTATCGTGCAGCAGACACCATCTTTACATCAACGGTTGGCAAGTGATTTCTATCAAGCACATCATGCTTGGTTAAATGGATGGTTGCGCAAAAAACTGAGTTGCGTTTTTGATGCTTCAGATGTCGCGCAAGATGCCATGATTAAAGTCATCTACCATCAAGATATAGCAACAATTCAAGAACCTCGTGCTTATTTAACCACTACAGCAACGAGATTAATCATCGATTTAGTACGCAAGCGCAATCTTGAAGCAGCCTATGTTGATGCTTTGCGCTATCAACAAGAAGCTTTAGCGGCCTCGCCTGATCATATTAGAGAAGCGGTTGAGACGTTGAATCAAATTGTGAAAATGCTCGAAGGCTTACCAGAAAAAGTCTATCGTGCATTTTTAATGAACAAACTAGAAGGGCTTGCTTACATTGAGATTGCAGAGCAACTAGGCGTATCAAGTAGCATGATTAAGCAATATATCGCACGTGCCATGTTGCATTGTTATCAAGTAGTTTATGCCGACGATGTTGAAAGTAGCAAGATCAGCAGATAAGGCTTGCAATGAATCCAGCATTTAGCCAAATTCCACAAAATATTGTAGAGCAAGCAATTGCTTGGCATTTACAAATCAATACGGCAGAGGTTAAAGCCAGTGAGCGTGTTGCATTTGAGGCATGGTTAAATCAAGATGCCTTACATCAAAATGCTTATCAGCGTGTAGAAAGTATGTTTGAACCCTTCGAATATGTGGATGCCAAAGCCGCAAAAAGAAGTATTGATGTTGTATTAAAAGCAGAAAGAAAATTAAATACTCGTAAAAACTTATCAGGTATTGCACTGGGTTTAACGCTATTGGTTGCCGTGTCTGTTGCTTTTCAAATGCCAATGACCAACGTCATGCTAGCCGACAATAAAACAGCGGTTGGCGAAATTAAAACCATCGATTTGCCAGATAATAGCCGCATCGTCATGAACACCAACACGGCATTCGATGTTGCTTTTGACGGCAAACAACGCCTAATCAAATTATATAAAGGCGAAGTATTTGTTGAGGTAAGTAAAGATGCCAACAGACCATTCTTGGTTGAGACAAAACATGGTGATGCTCGCGCGCTAGGGACACAATTTGTTGTCAATGTAGAGTCAGAGACCACTGCAGTTGGTGTGGTTGAGTCTAAAGTTGAGGCTTGTAATGCGCCATCATACCTACAGCTTGAAACGCTTAGTGGAGCGCAAAGAGCGTGCATTACGTTACACCCCAATCAACGCGTTAAAATTAGCAATCAATCTTTAAGTAGCGTGCAATCCGTTGATGCTAGCGCGATGACAGGCTGGCTATCTGGCACGGCAATTTATGATAATCAGCCATTGCCAGTAGTGCTAGCTGATCTTCAACGATATAGCAAAAACCAGCTCGTTTTCTCTTCAGCAGCACTACAACATATTAACGTGTCTGGCGTGTTATCGATTAATGATATTCCGCATGCCATCTCCATATTAGGTGATCAATTTAACTTGCAAGTTGAAGCAGTTAACGATAATGAAATAAAAATAAATCCCCAAAATTAATTATTTTTTAGCAACTCACTGTCCATTTTGTATTTTCGTTCGTCATGGTTTGTATAAGCAATAAAATGATGAGGAATGTAGGTGAAAAATACAACATATCAACAGGCTGTGCTCGGTGGAGTTCTACTATCATTTGGATCAGTCGGCCTAGCGGCGGATGGTGCCGTCACAACAGATGCAAGACAAGCCTATCAGTTATCGCAAAAAAGTCATCAATACAATATTAATGCAGGAGACCTAACAAAAGCACTCAACCAATATGCACAAAAAGCAGGTGTGCCACTGGTGTTCGATCCAGGTTTAACACAAGGTAAAACCAGTCAGGGTCTAAATGGAGAATATGGCTTAAATGAAGGTTTTAGCGCCTTGTTACAAGGGACTGGTTTAGAAGTCGTTGAAAATGCGCAGGGAGAGTTTTCTTTAAGAAGAAAACCTAAAGCACAAAACAATGAAACCAGCCTCAATCTAGAAGAAGTTCAAGTCCGTGCTAAACGATTTTATGAGATTGGTCCCTTGCCTGGATTAGGATTAACTAAAGAGCAAATTCCTGGCAACGTACAAAGTATTACTTCCGAAGAAATCAAAAACTCACATGCGCTGTCTATGGCAGATTTAATGAACTCAAAGCTTCAGTCAGTGAATGTTAATGACTATCAAGGTAATCCATTTCAGATGGATGTAACTTATAGGGGGTTTACAGCTAGTCCGCAGTTAGGCACGCCACAAGGCCTCTCAGTTTTTTTTGATGGAATCCGAGTTAATGAACCTTTCGGTGATGTTGTCAACTGGGATATGATTCCGATGAATGCTTTGGCTGGTGTTGATGTGTTCCCTGGTTCGAATCCTATTTTTGGATTAGGCACATTGGGTGGTGCATTTGCGATGAAAACCAAGGATGGTTTTAATCATGAGGGCGTTGATGTAAAAGTACTTGCTGGTTCTTACGGTCGCAAACAGTTGCAAGTCACTAGCGGCTGGAATAATGGAACGATAGGCTTATTTGGTGCAGGGAATTTCTTTTTAGAAGATGGCTGGCGTGAAAACTCACCGAGCAAAGTGAACCAATTTTTTGGCAAAGCGAGTTATCGTGGTGACAAGCTAGATCTTAATTTGAGTACTTTAATTGTCGGTAATGATTTAGTCGGTAATGGCTTGCTGCCAAGTGAAATGTATCAGCAGAGCAGAAGGGGTGTATTTACTTCTCCTGACAGCACGGATAATAGGCTTAAGCAATTCCAGCTTTCCGGTAGTTATTTTGTCAACGATAATTTCTCCATTACAGCGCAGGCTTATCGACGAGACAGTAAGCGCCATAGCATAGGTGGGGATGTTTATACAGATCACGAAGAATTGTCCAATATTTATAACCGCAATTTAAATCCTGGCGAAGAATATACCTGCCTATATAACAGCAGCAATAAATATGGTCTGCCTGACTACTACATTATTGACTTGCCCAATAATGACTTTTTCCAGAGCGACTTTATTCTGGATTGGATTACTAATGGAGGAGTGCCTAATCTCTCATTGATAGAACATACGTTTAATCAGGATTTGCCGGAAGATTTTGCAAATGCGGCAATGGCTGAATTCAAGTATAGCCAATCACTTCTGAAGAGTATATTTTATGTACCTGCTGATCACGATGGCACTCAGGACGTTCCTCCAACTCCTCCACCCACCTCGTATTCAAATGGTGAACCTGAATACATGTTTTCAGGTAACTCCATATCAGGAAACTTTGAACTTATAGGAGACGAGCATCCCATCTCTCCATTTACAGGGTTGGCTGGTTTTTATTACTACACACCAGATGGTACCAAACATTTGTTTACACCAATCAAGGCAATCAATGGTGAAAATTGCAGAGCGACGCAAAAAACCGCAGCAGGATTTTATGGAGATAATGCCTATTTGTCTGAGATTGACCCTAAAACTGGGGACATAAGGGTAGTGAATGGAGGTGGTACTCTGCAAACTGGTGTGGTTGAAGGCACACCCACTGCAGTGCTGACGGATAACCAGATTAATCAATTAA
>JBFJJY010000043.1:0-8868 GCA_041612055.1 Methylophilaceae bacterium
GTAATAAAGCCAGCACGTTGTTTAGCCGTTGCAAAGTCAACATCGCCACTTAGTGAACCATCGGCTAAGCGATTAATGCCAATATCAATGACAATTGCGCCCGGTTTAATCCATTCGCCTTTAATGAGGCCTGCTTTACCTGCCGCTGCAACGACCAAGTCTGCACGCCTAATATTTTCTTCTAAATTTTTCGTATGGCGATGGCAGCTGGTAATCGTAGCGCCCGCTAACATAAGTTCTAGCGCCATTGGCCTGCCAACATGGTTAGAAACACCGACAATGACAGCATCTAAGCCCATAGGGTCAATATTGCTGGCTTCTAGCATCTTAATGACACCAAACGGTGTACAAGAGCGTAGCGTGGGCTGACGAACGGCTAAACGGCCAATGTTATATGGGTGAAAGCCATCCACATCTTTATTGACATCAATGTGTTCGATTAGTAAATCTTCATTAATATGCGCAGGTAATGGCGACTGCACCAGGATGCCATCAATGCTATTGTCATCATTTAACTGGTGAATCAGCGCTAAGAGCTCAGCCTCTGTCGTCGCGGCAGGTAAATCATGTGAGATAGAGGTAATCCCAACTTTTTCACAAGCCAATCGCTTATTGCGAACATAAATAGCAGAGGCAGGATCTGCGCCAATTAAAATAACAGCAAGACAAGGTGCACGTTTGCCAGCGGCAATACGGTCTGAAATGCGAGATTTAATACTGTCGAGTAATTTTGTTGAGATGGCTTTACCATCGATGATTTGCGCTGACATTAATCGGTTTCAATAGAATGTTAGAAATAATTGCGCATTTTAGCATAATTGATTTGACCAAATGCGCGTATTGCAGTATATTTCTGCCTCTTCGGCGTGTAGCGTAGCCTGGTAGCGCGCCTGCTTTGGGAGCAGGATGTCGGGAGTTCGAATCTCTCCACGCCGACCATTTTTTTGGTCATTGCCCGTAACAGTAATAAAGTCGTCACGTGTAACTACAATCTGCCCGTAGCTCAACCGGATAGAGCACCAGCCTTCTAAGCTGGGGGTTACAGGTTCGATTCCTGTCGGGCAGGCCATTTTTAAGTCTCTATGGTGGCTGTAGCTCAGCTGGTAGAGCCCTGGATTGTGATTCCAGTTGTCGTGGGTTCGAGCCCCATCAGCCACCCCAAATTGTCTAATATCTAGCTATTAAGTCAGATTTACGATTTGAATAAACATTTCATAACTTAATTCCGTAATGATTGGCTATGAATATCACTCACCAGTGGGCGCTAATGGTTAGGACAATTGAAATGCTCATGCTAGTGTAGAAATGAAAGCCATGTTTTAAAAACAATGGAAGCAGAATAAATAAAACCAAGAAGGTAGTATCAAACAAAAGGTACTGCTCAATAAAGAAGTTACTTTTTCATCACGTTTTGTCTCAATTTAAAGCCAAACTATAGCTAGTGATGAAATAATAGGAACAGAAGCCAGTAATGCACCCGTAAAAGAGCTTGTCATAGCTATTTCTAAGATTGTAATAATTAGAATGGTTGTTTGGCTAGTTTAAAGCTCAAGATACTAATCAAGGGATTACAAGCAATTCCCTTTTTTGGCTTGTCCTGGTGGGCAGTGTCCATTATTGCCATGACCGTTATCATGATGATGAAAACGATGGCAGCCAGTTAATATAAAAATACAAACTAGAAGAGTAATAGTAGATAATTTTTTCATAAACAAAATTTAACATAATTTTAGTATTTATAGTTACTTATTTATAGCGCTAACCTAGCCAAAAGCACCATCTGGTCTTGGTTTTAGAAATAAAGGCAAGTAAATGATAGCGTAGATGCTAAAGCTGAGTATCCAACAGATAGCGGCTAATAGCACCCATGTTGTATAAAACTGGGAAGTAATCATTGGCACAACTACGCGAAACACTACGCTAGCAATCAAACTTATAAATGCAACACTCATCCAAGGGGATGGGTTGTTAATGTCTCGCCCTGTATGCCCTAATGCCACACGAGCCATCATGCTCAGCGTGATTAAGCCAATTCCGCCAATTGTGAACATATGCAATGTCAATATAGACATATGACTGTTGTCACTTTGGAGACCAAAAAGCATAAAGCCGACATTAATGAGCCAAGCGGATAAATACAAACTCCACAATAGTGGCACGTGCCATATACCCGCAGTGTGCCAGTTGTATAAACGAAAGCTGTTTAGAGCGAATAAAGCCCAAACGAAGAACGAAGTTAAATAGGCTGCTTGTATAAAAATAACATTTAAGAATAAAGCTAAAAATACGATTAAAAGGCTAATATCTAATGATTTGTATTGTTTTAATTGCACCTTTACTTTAACGCCTCGTTCGATAAAAAACGGAATAATACGGCGTCCTATCATCAAAATAAGACTAATAAACAGCAATACCGCGCCATTAATGGCATACAACATGCCGTTTGCTAACATATCAAAGTAGCCTAGAAAAAAGACAATATTGCCAATGACCAACAAAATTACTTTAATAACGACGGCAAGTTGCATCCATTGTTTTGCTTTAATGATAGGCATAGCGATTGCCACAATGAGCATCAGGCCAAATAACAAATCTGCCGCGGCTGCCCATGGCAAAAAAGTAGTGCCAAATAAAAATAGCACTCTTGCCGCACACCATAGCGCAAATAATATGGCTAATGGCTTACCGAATAGTGTGGGTATGCCCGTCCAGTTTTTGACTCCTGTTAATAAAAATCCAGCAATGACTGCCATCCCATAGCCATAAAGCATTTCATGCGCATGCCATTGGCTTGCAGAGATATGTGAAATGGAGATGTCTACATTTGAAAAATAAACTAACATCCATGACGCCATGGAAGTAACAGCAAACAGACTTGCCCCTAAAAAGAATGGTCGGAAACCTAAGTTAAATAATGCGAACTGCTTTATATTATGTTGATTAGATATATTGATTTTCATGTGTATAACCGCCTGACGTTTGTGAGTAAAAATCCCGAACTCAATCATGATTGTGAAACAATCTCACCAAAGTGCTCATCATTCATACAATCATAACAACCCTTTTAGCAAGTCCCGTGGTTTTTTACGGTGACATTCACGGAACAAACGTACCCATTCAATACATGGACCATGATCCTTATTAAATCAGCTAAAGCAGTGTCATGAAAATGATGTTAGCATTAATTATTAGTACCGTGCACAAAGAGAATAATTGATACTAATTTTAGTTTTGCGTTGAATGGCTTTACTTAATTGTCAGTAGCGCGCTCAGTATGGTCGCCATATGCAACTTATTAGGACTGAAATGTTCGAAAATAATGAACTAATAAGGTAGTGTTAGATTGTCTTTCGCAAACAGCGCTGTTAGCTGTCATTTGTTAATAAAGCATTAGGAAAGTATTCTGAAAAAAAACGGACGACTGGTTTCTATTAATGGCACTGATGTAACAATCACAGATATGGATTATGATTACCCAAGCAATCAAGATGATCTAATCAAAAGTAAATTCAATATCACTTTCAATGTAACAGTCAACAACCAGGTTTTTGACATCAATTTCAGTAATGAAAGGCTGTCTAATCAAACGCAATATCTATCAGATGCGTTTATCGGCACTGGTGAGACTTATGATCAGTTTTTGAGCGCAATAGAAAGTAATGTAGAACTTCAAAACAAAAATCAGTACAGTGACGCTACCAAAAATGCAGCGAATGAAGTGATTGGTGCTATTGCAGGTTCAGTTTATCTTCATGTGCAATCACACTCTCCTGATCAGGATGAGGAATAACATTAATTTTAAGCAAGATAAGAAAACTAGTAATATGGGGTGGTCTCTGAGGAATCGCATCCTTACTTTAGCCTCAAGCCTTAGACAAGCTTTAAGTTAGTACAGACGTTGATACTTTTGAGTCCACTCAAATTGCTAAGGAAGTTATTGACGCTGAGGTCATCCATGACAGTTGGCGGAGTTTTTTGTACTTTGATTGAGCGAGGTATGGAGAAAGTAAGCAGTTTTCACCAGAACAAATTACAGGTGAAAACTGCTGATTTAAGCCTATCAATTAAAAATGCTACTCTGTTATGTATCTTTCAAATACTGATAAAAGACTTATATAAATTAAATACACTAATCAAACTGATTAATAAACCAACGAGTATTAACAATGTTTTGGTTTTGAGATGCTTTGTCATGTAAGCAGCAAAAGGTGCAGCAAATAAACCACCAATAACGAGACCAGCAACAATTGTCCAAACACTTTGATCTAAGATAGAAAAAAGTGCAGTTGCAACAGTAACCGTTAAAAAGAACTCGGCAAAGTTCACCGACCCGATTGTTGTTCTGGGATCATGTCCCGATCCTACTAAAGACGTAGTTACAATCGGGCCCCAGCCGCCGCCTCCAGTCGTGTCCATAAATCCACCGAAAAGCGCCAATGGTGCAACTTTGGCAGTATTGATTTCATGCCTAGCTTGGATGTGACGAAAAGCTTTGCTAAATACATACAAACCCATAAACAGTAGATAAACACTGATATATGGCTTTAGTGCTTTTCCATCTATATTGCCTAGGATATAGGTTCCAATTAAACCGCCAATCACGCCAGGGACGAGTAAGCTAATAAAAAGCTTTTTATTAACGTTTCCCATTTTTAGATGAGATACCCCTGATACCCCTGAGGTAAACACTTCAGCCAAATGTGTTGCACCACTTGCCATTGCGGGAGAAGCGCCTACAGCCAGTAAAAAGCTACTAGATGTAATGCCGTAAGCCATGCCAAGCGCACCATCAATAACTTGTGCTATCAGCCCTACTAATATAGCACTCCAAAAAATGGGGTCATGAATAGCATCTCTAATAATTTCAGTACCACTTCTTAAATTGCCGCCCAAAAACAAGCGATAAGTCAAATATAAAAAAAGTCCAATCAGCACCGCAAATACTATATAACTAGCAATACGCAGTAGTGCATGTTCTGACGCGTGTGTAATGGCATATTCAACTGGCGGTATCCCCAGTTCCAGATGCTCTTTATTAATTGCACTATCATTAAAGTCTAACCAACGGATTTTCATAGTGTTTTCCTAGTCATAGCAAGTATTGTATTTACTTGGTTGTTTATAAAACCGCTATTCTAGGTGTTTAATTATTTATATTTAAATACTCTTTTATCATCTATATATTCTTTTAAGTTATATAGAAGTAAATCTAAATAATAATTAATGAGGTAATTGTTGATAGATTCAAACTATCTCCTTTTACAGAAAAAATCAGCAATAAGTTAAATGACACTAGATATGAATCAGTATCAGCTTTCTTAATTAATCACTTACGGACTTAGCATTTTTAAAGCTAATAAAATTAAACTAAATCGTTAGATTGCCGTAAATATCTATATACAAGATAGATAAACAAGGCAGCTATGTGATGAAACTGATTAATGGATTACTGCAACACGCTTTTTATGTCATGAAATTAGAGCATGATGGCTCTGGTTTGCCCACTCAGTTTTCATCTGCATTATTACTGGTTTCTCTGTATGGTTTATTAGTCTTTGCTAATAACTGGTCTGCAGGCACGATTGGTATTGGTATGTGTTTCTCACTTCTTTTTATTTCATTCATTTATACGGCAGTACTTCGTAATCAACTCACAGGTTTGATTATTCTGATTGGCATTATCTCCAATGTTATTTCACTATTATTGACTCAGTTTGGCGCTTTGCTTGAGTGGCAACAGTTGATGTTATCAATCATGGAATAAGTCATGGTATTTGGTGCATTGACTAATGTGATTAAAAGCCATATCAAATTGGATTAGCACTTTACGCCAAGTGTCATTTTTCTCTTACTATCGCTCTTTCTTGTACTAATTATGAATCCATTTGCATGGTATTGAAGCAAATGATTTTAAAGGTTATAGTGCTTCTTAATAAGAAGTAACAAGAAATAACAATAAGAAGAATAGGATAGTGTATGAGAGAGTCTACGTGCTCGGTGTTTGCTAGCGCGCGCATGCAATATGCGCGGAAGGTTGTCAAAAAGTATATTGATACTCATATAATCAAATACTTATTGCTCGTCTTAGCGAATTTTTCCTTAATCGCTTGTACACATCAATCTAGTATATTACCTTCTGCAGGACATATTGATCCCGAGCTGTCTCATCAGACCACGACAGATCAACAAACAGCAAAAGCGCCGATTACAGAGGGTGTAACAACGCAATCAGCAGCGCACTCAATATCCGAAACGCAAATTGCTCAAAAGCAACAGACGTATAGTGTGGTTGTGAATGAAGTCTCCGTTAAAGAGGTTTTATTTGCTCTCGTTCGTGATAGCAAAATTAATGCAGATATTAGCCCATTGATACAAGGGCGTGTCACCATGAACGCCGTTAATCAGACGCTACCTGTCATTTTGGAGCGTCTTGCAAGACAGGTTGACCTGACATACAACATGGTTGGTGATGTCCTTTATATTGGTCCAGACCAACCAGAGCTAAGACTCTATCAGGTTGATTATGTCAATATGGCGCGCGATACCAAAAGTTTTATCGGTTCAGCAACAGAAATATCGAGCACGGGACAAAGTGCCACTACAAGCAAAGATGGTCAATCAAGTGTCGTTAGTACCTCGGGTAATGGCGCCAATAATAGCTCGCGCACGACGGTTTCAAGCGAATCCAAAAACCATTTATGGGAATCGCTGATAGTCAATATTAAAGACTTATTGGCCGAAGCTGACAAAGAAGTCATCGTAAAGCGATATGGCACGCTTAACGTAGATAATGAACAAGATGAAGGTGCCGCACCTCAACAGAAAACAATAGAAAATCAGCGAGACAAACAGCGTTCAGAATATAAAACACTGTTAGCTGCTAATGTGATTGCCAACCCAGAAACGGGTGTGATTAGTGTGCGTGCAACACATAAACAACATCAAAAAGTACAAGAATTTATTGATACAGTGATGCTACGTGCGGGTAAGCAAGTATTGATTGAGGCAACGATAGTTGAGGTGCAGCTTAGCGATAGCTTTCAGGCAGGCATTGATTGGAGCCGGCTCAATAATACAGCGACTAACAGCGGCTTTGTTTTTGGACAAAGCCTAGGTTCAAAAGGACTTAATTTTAATCCCGCAACAGGTGTATTGACTGCAGGAGAGCAAAATGCCTTAGGCGTACAATCCAATGCAGGGATTGTTGCAGGCTATATCAACCCTGCCAGTGCGATTGGTAATATCGCGGCATCGATTACTTTGCTAAAGAAGTTTGGAAATACCAAAGTCTTATCTAGCCCTAAGTTAATGGTGCTCAATAACCAGACG
This sequence comes from Methylophilaceae bacterium, assembly GCA_041612055.1. Classification (GTDB taxonomy): domain Bacteria; phylum Pseudomonadota; class Gammaproteobacteria; order Burkholderiales; family Methylophilaceae. The sequence goes on from JBFJJY010000043.1 coordinate 7,330, forward strand.
GCAGTGTTAAAAGTGGTCAACAACCTTGTGTATTTTACTGTGCAAGCACAACAGTCGCAGAGCGCTGTTGGCGGAACAGTATTATCGACAATGACAACAACACCCAACACAGTGCCAGTTGGCGTGGTGATGAGTGTGACGCCGCAAATTAATCAGCAAGAGAATGTGAATCTCAATGTGAGGCCAACAATTTCGAGTGTCGTGGGCTACAAGCAAGACCCGAATCCTAATTTAACTATTCCCAGTTTAATTCCTGAGATACAAGTACGCGAGATGGAGTCTGTATTGCAGATTAATAGCGGTAGCACAGCCGTATTGGGTGGTTTAATGCAAGATGAAATCCAGCGTAATACGGACAAAGTGCCTGGTGTATCAGAACTGCCTTTGGTTGGCCAAGCGTTTGTTGGGCAAAACCATGCTAATCGAAAAACAGAGTTAGTTGTCTTTATTCGACCTACTGTTATTCAGCATGCGAGTTTGGACAGCAAAGAACTGCAATCATTTAAACGCTATTTGCCCGCTTTACAGTTGCAAAAAGTGATTGATGAGGCCAATGCTGATAAGCAAGAATCAATCATGGATTAACGTGACATGTCAGAGCAGATCCTTAGAGTGCGGCTTGGTGAATTAATGGTAACGCAGGGTTTGATTAGTCAGGATCAACTGCGCATAGCCCTCATTGAACAAGTACAAAATAAACTGCAATTGGGTCAGCAATTGGTGCGGCTTGGCTTTGTGTCAGAAACAATCGTACGTGATTTGCTGGCACAAAATATGGGGCAAGCAAGTATGGATCTTAATGCAATCGTTGCGGATCCAGAGGTGTTAAAGATGGTGCCAGAAGCTTTTGCGCGACGCTATCATTTGTTACCAGTGGCATACGATATCTCAACGAGAAGCATGACTGTCGCTATGGCGGATATGTTTAACGTGGTCGCACTAGACCAATTACGAGCCATACTAGGTGGTCATATTCAGCTTAAGCCAGTGCTTGCAGCAGAGGTGCAATTAGAGGCCGCTATCGACCAGTTTTACGGTTATGAGTTATCAGTTGATGGCATCTTACGTGAAATTGAAACGGGCGAGATTGACTATCAAAGTCTAGACATCCATGGCAGTAGCTATACCCAGCCCGTTGTGAGATTAGTCGGCGCTTTGTTGATGGATGCCGTAAAAAGAGCAGTATCAGATATTCATTTTGAACCTGAAGCTGCCTTTTTGCGTATTCGCTACCGCATTGATGGTGTACTGCAACAAGTGCGTAGTTTGCATAAAAATCATTGGCCAAGTATTGCCGTACGATTAAAGGTAATGAGCAACATGGATATTGCTGAAACACGTGCTGCGCAAGATGGACGATTAAACATGCATTTATGTGGGCGCCCAATAGATTTTAGAGTGTCTACCCATCCGACTATCCATGGCGAAAATATAGTATTGCGGGTGTTAGATAGGGCGCAATCAATACGGCCTATTGAGCAAATGGGTTTAAATCAGTCAATACAACAGTCACTACAATTAATGATGTCACGACCAGAA
>JBFJJY010000044.1:0-8804 GCA_041612055.1 Methylophilaceae bacterium
AATTTCGTCCAACAACTCGATGGGTTCACGACTTTCACGGTCGAGTTTATTAATGAAAGTAATGATAGGCGTATCGCGCATACGACAAACATTTAGCAGTTTAATGGTTTGTGCTTCCACGCCATTGACAGAGTCAATTACCATAACAGCGGAATCAACCGCCGTTAATGTACGATAGGTATCTTCAGAAAAGTCATCATGGCCTGGGGTATCAAGCAAGTTGACCATATGCTCACGATATGGAAATTGCATGACAGATGAAGTAACCGAAATGCCTCGTTGCTTTTCAAGTTCCATCCAGTCCGATGTTGCATGGCGCGCAGCTTTACGACCGCGCACTTCGCCAGCCACTTGAATAGCGCCACCGAACCATAATAACTTTTCAGTTAGGGTCGTTTTACCCGCGTCAGGGTGAGAGATAATGGCAAAGGTACGGCGACGGTTGATTTCTTGTTTAAGACTGCTCATGATTAAATTCTGACACTAGATTTTTCAAAGGCGTTATTGTAACCGATTAGTAGATTAAAAATATTGGACGTGCTATATCTATCATTATGCGAATATTAATTATTGAAGACGATCATGACGTGGCGACTTTTATCGCTAAAGGGCTGAAAGAAGCGCGTCACCTTGCAGAGATTGCAGCGAATGGCAAAGAAGGCCTATTATTAGCTACAACCGCAGATTTCGATGTGTTGATTGTTGACCGTATGTTGCCAGGTTTAGATGGTTTATCCGTCATTAAAGCACTACGTGCATTGGACAATCCGGTTCCTATCTTAATTCTAAGCGCACTGGGCGATGTGGATGATCGCGTCAGTGGCTTGCGTTCTGGTGGCGATGATTATTTGGTTAAGCCATTTGCATTTAGTGAGTTATTAGCCCGCGTTGAAATTCTAGGCCGTCGACAGCATCAACAAACACAACCCGCTACCTTACGTGCGGGCGACTTAGAAGTCGACCTGTTGACACGCAAAGTGACCCGCGCAGGGGTAACCATTGAGCTACAAACAAGAGAGTTCAGTTTGCTTGAATACTTGTTAAAGCATAAGAATCAAGTTGTCACACGGACTATGCTGCTTGAGAATGTATGGGATTATCATTTTGATCCACAAACCAATGTGATTGATGTGCACATTAGTCGTCTGCGTAGCAAAATTGACAAAGGGTTTGATGTGCCAGTGATTCAGACGGTACGTGGCGCTGGCTATATTGTAGAAGCGAATGACTAGTCCTTTACAGGCGACAAACGAACGTAGCTATGCCAAAAGCTCTAGCTTTAAAATGGCATTACTATTTTCTGTATTGTGCGGCTTGTCGTTATTTATTCTTGGTTATTTTGGTTATTTCTTTGCCCGCGGTCATTTTATTCATGGCACAGAAGCGGTAATTGATACCGAAATTAGATATCTTTCCACCCTCCAATCATTAGATGGCAGCATGGTTGAACCTAACGTAAAAGGACGATTGTTTATTCCTTTTAGCGCTAACGGTCAGCCGCCTGCACTTCTGCCAGATAAAGTAGAGCGTTTAAAAGAGGGCATTATTGTGTTTGAGCATCCAGTTTCACACAACACTTATGCCGCCAAAATCCATACCTTTAGCAATCGTCAAAAAATGCTAGTGGGGATGGATATTACCGAAACGCAACGCGAGTTTCGCTTTATGCAATGGTTGAGTATCATCAGTATTGCATTGATTATATTGGTTGTTTTGGTGAGTTATATGATTAGTGTGTTTGTTGCAAGAGGCACCAATAGAATTGCCACGACTGCGCAAAATATCATGGATACTGGTGATTTATCAAAGCGATTAGACGTCAGCTCGCATTGGGATGATTTGGGCAAAATGTCCAGCACCTTAAATTTAATGTTAGACAGAATCGAAGCCTTGATGATTGGGCTCAGGCAAATGTCTGACAATATTGCACATGATTTGCGCACGCCATTGACCCGCCTAAGAAACCATATTGAAGCAGCAAAAACCAACGAAAATGATACTGAAAATGAAGCGTTATTGCATGAAGCCGATCAGTTATTGAATACGTTTAATGCCTTATTGCGTATTTCACGCATTGAAACAGAAAAACGACGTGAAAATTTTAAACCATTAGCGTTGAAGCTACTGATAGAAGATGTCATTGCATTTTATGAGCCGTTGGCTGAAATCAAAAACATTACTATTCACCAGCAATTATTAGAAACGTCTTTCGTCGGCGATAAAGATTTATTATTTCAAGCTTATGCCAATATCATCGACAATGCGATTAAATATACGCCAGAGCACGGTGTTATTACGATTCAAATGAAAACTCAGCATCAGCATTGCGTTATTTCGATTGAGGACACAGGTGGCGGTATTGCTGAGCGTGAATTAGATAAAGTTTTTCAACGCTTCTATCGTTGCGATATGAGTCGCTCTTCAACAGGAACAGGCTTAGGCTTAAGCTTAGTAAAAGCGGTTTTTGATTTACACAATGGGCAGTTGGCATTAGAAAATACCACTAAAGGCTTACGATTTATTACAAAATTGTAATGTTCTTTCCATGCCTTGGTAACGAGTCTGTAGGCATAGTAGCATCATGAAAATTGCAGTCATTGGAACGGGAATATCAGGCTTAGGCGCAGCTTATTTACTGCATGATAAGCATGACATCGTTGTTTATGAAAAAAATGCCTATGTTGGCGGGCATAGTCGTACCATCGACGTTCCTGTTGAGCATGGCACAATCCCAGTCGATACAGGCTTTATTGTGTTCAATGATTGGAATTATCCAAATCTACTCGGCTTGTTTAATCAAATAAATGTGCCATACCAAAAGAGTGATATGTCTTTTGGCGTTAGTATTAACCAAGGTTGGTTAGAGTACAGCTCTGGTGGTTTGTTTGCGCAACGTAAAAACCTATTCCGCCCACAGTATTGGCGCATGTTATTAGATGTATTTAAGTTTAATAAACAAGCGCTTAGCTATATTGATCAAGATCCATCGATTAGCCTTGGTGATTGTTTAGAAAAGCTGAAGATGGGCGCATGGTTTAAGCAGTATTACATTTTAGCCATGGGTGCGGCGATTTGGAGCTGCCCAGTAGAAACCATCATGAAGTTTCCCGCACAAACTTTTCTACGCTTCTTTAAAAATCACGGACTGCTTAGCATCAACAACCGACCACAGTGGTATACCGTGACAGGTGGTAGTCGTGAATATAAACAGCGTTTAATCGAACCTTTTAAAGAACATATTTTATTAAATAATGGGGCGACTAAGGTTGCGCAAAAAGGTCAAGAAATTGAAGTCACCGATGCACACGGCGCAACACGATTATTTGATCATGTCATCTTTGCTTGTCATGCTGATGAAGCCTTGCAAATGCTAGATAAGCCAACAGATGATGAAACGGCTATCTTATCTAACTTTCAATACCAATATAATCAAATTATCGTGCACACTGATATTAGTTTTATGCCGCAACATCAACAATGCTGGGCTAGCTGGGTTTATTTATCAGAGCAACAACAAGATAAAAGTAGTGGTGTTTCATTAAGCTATTGGATGAACAACCTGCAAAGTTTGGATACCAAAATCCCAATCATTATCACGCTTAATCCGGCTAGAAGACCAAAAGAAGCATTGATTATGGATGAACATTCTTTTTCACATCCAATTTTTGATTATAACGCGATCGTTTCGCAAAGTCAGTTTGATCGTATTCAAGGCAAACGCAATATTTGGTTTTGTGGCGCTTATCAGCGCTATGGTTTTCATGAGGATGGTTTGTTAAGTGCAGTCAATGTAGTCAAGTCGTTAGGAGGAGAAATTCCGTGGGAATAACCAGTGCGAAATTATTCACGGGCAAAGTCATGCATAAACGACTATTACCCAAAAAACATGCGTTTCAATACGGTATTTACTATCTTGCTCTGTCGCTTTCGCAATTGGCAAGCATGCCGCTTGCCTACAATCGATTTTCGGCCTTGAGTTTTTTCGATAAAGACCACGGCCCATGTGATGGTAGTTCGTTAGAGATTTGGGCGCGTGCTTTGTTGCGGGAACACAAAATTGAAGCCGATGGCGAAATTACACTGGTTTGTATGCCAAGGATATTTGGCTATGTCTTTAATCCAGTTAGCTTTTGGTTATGTCAAGACGCGTCAGGTGAAATACGTGCCGTCCTGTGTGAAGTGCACAACACTTTTGGCGAGCGACATACTTATCTTTGTGCACACCAAGATGGTCGTCCAGTGAACGAACTAAGTCTTTTATTTGCAGAAAAATTATTCCATGTTTCACCATTTTTAGAACGTGATGGACATTATGAATTTCGATTTGATGTGCATGATGATGTCTTTAATGTCGTGATTAATTTACATCACGAAGATGGGTACAAACTCCTCATCACTTCGTTAACAGGCAAGCTACAAGCGCTAACAAAATCAAGCTTACGTTATGCGTTTTGGCACTATCCACTCGTCACATTAAAAGCCATTGTGATGATTCATTGGCAAGCACTGCAACTGGTGATGAAAGGAATTAAATACGTGCCAAAACCTGAGCAAAAGCCACAAAAAATGAGCGTTACAAATTGATTAATTTTTTATTTGGATAACAGTATGATGAATAAAGCCACTTCTGAACAAATTTTAAAACGCTTTGATCAAATTTCTTGGGGAACATTAACCCTGACCACACCAGACGGCAAAGTCCGTACCTTTACTGGCCGTGAACAGCCAGAACATCATGCCAATTTACTGGTGCATGATTGGAAAGTATTTACTAATTTAATGCGTAAAGGCGATATTGGCTTTGCTGATGACTATCGATCAGGCCATTGGGACACCGATGATATTAATCAGCTAGTGCAACTAGGATTACAAAATCAATCGGCAATGCAGGATATGGTTGCTGGCAACAAATTGTATAACATGCTGTCGTCCTTATTTTATTTATTCAAACTCAACACCATTAAAGGTAGTAAGAAAAATATCCATGCGCATTATGATTTAGGTAATGCCTTTTATCAGCTATGGTTAGACCCTAGCATGACCTATTCTTCCGCTTTGTATCAATCAGAAAATGACACACTGACGCAAGCCCAGCACCATAAATATGATCGCATGTTGGATTGTATGGAAAGTCAATCTGGACGTCTGTTAGAAGTTGGATGTGGTTGGGGCGGTTTAGCAGAACGAGCAGTTAGCCGAGGCGATTATGATATTAAAGGAATTACCTTATCAGAAGAGCAACACGCTTTTGCTCAAGCGCGTTTAGGCAAAAATGCAACCATTGCTCTAGAAGACTATCGCCACCAAACAGGTGTTTATGATCGGATTATTTCAATTGAAATGTTCGAGGCAGTGGGTGAGCGTTTTTGGCCAGTTTATTTCCAAAAACTAAAAGAATTGTTGGCTAAAAATGGTAAAGCAGTGGTGCAAACCATCACGATTAATGAAAAGGATTTTCCAACTTACCGACGCGGTGGTGATTTTATTCGCAGCTTTATCTTTCCTGGCGGTATGTTGCCTAGCGTTTCTCGATTTAAACAAGAAGCAGAAAAAGCAGGTTTAAAAACGCATACCCCATTTATGTTCGGACAAAACTATGCAAAGACGCTAGAAACGTGGCTTGAAAGTTTTGATCAACAAAAACAGTCAATTACCGCTTTAGGTTTTGATGAAGGGTTTATTCGGTTATGGCGATTCTATCTTGCAACGTGTGCAGCAGGTTTTAGGGTCAACAAAACAGATGTGATGCAAATGGAGATTAGTCATGCGTAATTTTTATGCTTTTTTAGGTTTGCTATTGCTAACAGCGCAAGTACATGCGACTTCTATCATACAAACGCAAATTCCAGATGCGGAAATAGTGGCTTCAGGACGCCTGACAGTGTTTTTATTTGATGTCTACGATGCCAGTTTTTATACTGTCGGTGGAAAACGGCAAGTGATACCACCTTATGCCTTAAAACTGGTTTATTTACGGGATATCAAAGGTGAAAAAATTGCCGATCAATCAGCAGAAGAAATTCGCAATCAAAATTTAGTAGACGAGGTCACATTGGCTGATTGGCATTCACAAATGCGCAACATTTTTCCTGATGTCAAAAAAGGCGACAATATTACCGGCGTGTACAAAAAACCAACCGAATGTTCATTTTATAAAAATGATAGCTTTATTGGACAAATGAATAATAAGCAATTTTGTGATGCATTTTTTGATATTTGGTTTGGCGAAAAAACCAGCCAGCCAGGATTGCGTAACAAGTTAATTGGGCAGAGGCAGTGATTCAATCGCCCAATCGCTGGTTGTTGTTTCAATACGCCATATTGGCACTTCCGGTCGCCTTTGCAGGTTTGCCTTTATATATCCATGCGCCTGATTTTTATACTCAGCACTTAGGATTGGGCTTAGGCACAATTGGCATTATTTTGCTGGTGGTTCGATTATTTGATGCCATTCAAGACCCCATCATCGGTTATTTATCCGATCGTTTTCCAACGCGGAGAAATACGATTCTAAGCAGCGGGTTAGTATTGCTGACGGTTGGTTTGTTTGCTTTATTTTTTGGACCAAAATTTTCAATCAGCACCGCAGTTTGGTTTACCGCTAGCATGTTACTGGCAACCACTGGTTTTAGTATTGTTGTTATCAACCTTAATATGATAGGCGGATTTTGGTCTGCAGATAAAAACCAACGTACGCGCATCGCAGGTTGGCGCGAATCATTTACATTGTTTGGTTTGTTGATTGCTTCCATTTTGCCCACCGTCTTATTGATGATGACTGATGCATCGCATGCATTTAGGTGGTTGTTTACGGTCTATTTAATCATTACGGGAGTGGCTTGGTTATTCTTTTTACAATTTCTAAACAACGCCGATTTAAGCAATTTAAAACCAGTAACAACCACCATCAAGCATCCATTTTTTCAAATTCTGCATGATAAGCAACGCTTATTTTTCTTAACCTATTTGCTTACGCAGATTGCGGCATCGTTACCTGCTGTGTTAATTATTTTCTTTGTACGTGATTATCTCAATGCGGAAAGCTACACCGGAATATTTCTATTTTTATACTTTATTTCTGGCGCAGCGCTGATGCAACTTTGGTTTGTTTTATCAAAGCGGCTTGATAAATACCGAGCATGGCTAGCCTCTATGTTGCTATCGATTGCCGTATTTATTTGGGTGATATTTTTAACACCTGGTGATGTTGTCTCTTACGGCATAATTTGTATGCTCTCTGGTTTCGCATTGGGCGCCGATTTAGCGCTACCAGCTTCTATTATTGCCGACCGCATTAATGCCAAAAAGGCAGAGAGCCGAGCGACACAATATTACGGCGTAATGGCTTTTATTCCTAAGCTGGCATTGGCAATAGCCAGTGGCTGTGCATTTTTGATGCTTGATCGTGTTGGTTTTGTTGTTGCGGCAACCAATACTGAAACAGCGATGCAGTCCTTATTGTTGCTGTATGGTTTAGCACCATGCGTCATTAAATTTTTAGCCGCAATTTGTTTATGGATGTTAATTAAAACACAAGGTGAAAACGATGAAAGTATTCAAAATGGAACGATTGAAAAAAGGAGTAATAATCATGGGGCTTATGACGTTTCTTAACGGCTGTGCAACGCCTTCAATGGAAGCTTACAAAGACACTAAGCCTGTATTGGATTTAAAAACCTATTTTACAGGGCCTATAAAAGCCTGGGGTCTTATTCAAAACAGAAGCGGAGAAGTGACGAGACGATTTGATGTCACAATGAATGGCACTTGGGATGGTGACGTTGGTACACTAGAAGAACACTTTCAGTATTATGATGGGGAAACACAAAAACGCGTTTGGACCATCACTAAAACAGGTGACAATCGCTACCAAGGTACGGCTGCTGATATTTTAGATAAGGCTAATGGTCAATCGAATGGAAGTGCCATGCGATGGGCGTATAAAATGGATTTACCGGTTGGAGACACCACTTATCGCATTACCTTTGATGATTGGATGTATTTGATGAATGACGGCGTATTAATTAACCGTTCATATTTGAAAAAATTTGGTATCACAGTGGCAGAATTAACATTGTTTATGCAAAAGCAGGATTAACTATGCTGTTCTATGAAGAGGTTAAAGACTTAATGCGGTCGGTACAGGGTCAATATATATGGATTATTGGCGCTAGCAGTGGTATTGGCGCTGCGACTGCTATTGCGCTCAGTCAGCAGGGCGCAAACCTCATATTATCAGCGCGTCGAGAAGCTGAATTGAAGGAAGTACGTAATCAGCTAATGGGTGCAAATCATCAAATATTAGCTTTTGATATCAGCAGTCATACGCAAACAATTGATGCGTTTAAAAAAATTAAGCGATTAGACCGCGTGATTTTCTTAGCTGCTGTGTACGATCCATCCGCAAAGGGCAGGGCAGATATTGAATTTATCCAAAAGAGTTTGCAGGTCAATTTGGGCGGTGTTTATCATCTGCTTGATGTGGTCACACCATTTTTTGAAACGCAGGGGCATGGTCAAATCAATTTATGTGGCTCTGTAGCGGGCTATTTTGGTTTACCCAACGCCCAACCTTATTCATCTACCAAAGCAGCGATTACCAACTTGGCAGAGAGTTTATATGTTGAATATCAAGCAAAAAATATTGATGTAAAGCTCATTAGTCCTGGGTTTGTGCGAACAGAAATGACCGCTAAAAATGACTTTGACATGCCCATGATGATAGAAGTTGAAGAAGCTGCCCAACAAATCGTGGCCGGGATTACTGCATCATCATTTGAAATTCACTTTCCTAAAAAATTCAC
>JBFJJY010000045.1:0-8782 GCA_041612055.1 Methylophilaceae bacterium
AACATTAGGTAAAGTTGGCATTAACGAATTATTGCGCGGTATTTAGTTAATAATTGTGATCAGTACAGTGGCTATTTCCCACTGCACTGATTGTTTGATTTTTCTTCCCCATGATGTAGCCAGTCATTAACTGGCGAGCAGCGATTGAGTCTCAATGATGAAATGAAATAAATGGTTTTACATTACGACATCTGGCTCATACTGATTTCCACTCTTGCGACTAGCCTCGCGATATTCATCGCTTTTGGGATTGTGGATCGTATTAATCAATCCTCAAGCGCCCTTGATAAACAAACGTTTTTTGCTTTAGCTGTTATTGCTGGCACCTCGCTTTGGGCGACACATCTTTTCACTTTCTTTAGCACGCATACGCATGTCAGTTTCAATTTTGATTGGTCGCTGGTGGCGACTTGGCTATTGGCCACCATAATTGCAATTGGTTTTATTGCGGTTGTCATGATACTCACACCAAAAGCGCGCCATTTTATTATTGGTGGACTCTGTGCTGGCATTTGCATGTTTGGTTTATTTTATGTCAGTTATGATGCTATCAATCAAGCGCAAAACACGCTGCTGAATCCATTGATGGCCATCATCGTAACGATGCTTGTGATTGCCGTAATGATTGTGATGTTAATGATTGGCTATTGGTTAAAAAACTACACAGGCAAAAACGCTACGCCGATTAAAATAACATTAGCGCTAGCCATTAGCGGTCTGATTCTCAGTATCCATTTTGTTTTTTATAGTGTTTTCCCTGAATCTAGCAATATCGACATTGCATCTGAGGTGCCGCTCATTGGGTTCAAAATAGCGGCGATTGCCATTGTGCTGGGCTTGCTCAGTTTATTATTAATGGTGTTTATGTTTTTCTTACTCTATGAGCGTTATGGAAAAAACGTATTCAAACTCGCGGGTGCATTTCGACCCATATTGGCTAACAAATTTGATAAAAACAATCTCAGCGACCCACTCACCAAGTTGCCTAATCGTCGAGCATTCGAATCACATTTGCGGTCAGCAGAAAAACGTTGTATTCGCAATGGCAATGCGTTTGCGGTGGCTTATATCGATTTAGATGCATTCAAGCCCATCAATGATACCTATGGTCACCATATCGGCGATACCGTACTATCGATGACGGCTGACAGGCTGAATGCGGCCATACGCGGTTGTGATTTTGTGGCGCGCATTGGTGGTGATGAGTTTGTCGCTATTTTAGAAGAGATTGATTCAGAGGATGACATTCGGCCTGTGGTCACCCGTATCGTTACCTCGATTCAAGAGCCTTACTTTATCGACCATCTAAATATTGAGCTTTCTTGCTCTGTCGGTATTGCGATTTATCCAAAAGATAATCAGGGTAATAAATTATTAGTGAACGCTGATGCCGCTATGTATAAGGCAAAAGATCAGGGCAAAAACCAATATAAATTCTATGATGAAGAAATTGAGTCAGCCAATATCTTGATGCAAAATATGCAACGGGATTTAACGCTTGCCGTAAAAAACAAAGATTTCTCTATTGTTTATATGCCAAAGTTAAACTGCAAAACCATGGTCGCCATCGGCGCTGAAGCCTTGATTCGCTGGGATCATCCCAAAAAAGGCGAAATATTACCGAATGCGTTTTTAGGTGTTGCGGAACAATGTGGATTGATTCAAGAGATTAATGATTGGGTAGTCGATGAGTGCTGTCGTACACTCGTTAAAGCCCGAGAAGCTAACTTGGACTTGAACATTTCAGTCAACCTATCGAGTTATCAATTTCGTGATGTCAATCTGGTTCAGCAGATTGTTAACACCATTAAAAAGCATGAGTTACATCCCAATTGTCTTTCTTTCGAGATTAAAGAAACGGCAGCCCTCAATAATCAAGAGCAGTTTAAAGAGTTGCTTAGCACATTTAAAGCAGCGGGCATCAAAGTCATTCTTGATGATTTTGGTTTATTACCAGTCAGCCTCACTTACTTGCTGGATTTAGATATTGATGAAATTAAAATCGACAAATCTTTTATCGCCATGATTAATAAAGACGATGGCGCTAAAGCACTGATTGATGCGATTTTTAAACTCACCCATGCGCTTGGCTTTCAGGTAACCGCGGAGGGCATTGAAGATAAAGCACAACAAGATACCATTATCAAACTCGGCTGCGACTTTATGCAAGGCTATTTATTTACAAAACCAGTCAAAGAAGATGAGCTATTGGTTTTATATAAAAAGCTGCAATACAAACAATTACAAATCGATTTTGATATACCCGCCGAGATAGGCAAAAAACCTTAACTGCACAGGTATTGTGTGAACTGTTAAAATGATGATTAACTCTTAATAGCAACTCGATCACGACATGAAACTCTACGGCATTCCTAATTGCAACACCGTCAAAAAAGCACGTGTTTGGCTAGATGAACACAACATTGATTACGAATTTCACGACTTCAAAAAACAAGGCGTAACGCAAGCAATACTGGATAAATGGTTAACTCAACAGCCATGGGAAAAGCTCGTGAATCGCGCTGGGATGACTTGGCGTAATCTCAGCGATGAAACCAAACAAAGTATCATAGACAATGCCAGCGCATCTGCATTGATGATAGAAAAAACCTCCGTCATCAAACGTCCTGTTTTAGAAAAAGACGATAAGATTCTATGTCTTGGCTTTAATGAAAACACCTATAAAGAGATAAGCAAATGACAAAAACACTAGACCTCGCCATTGACTTACTTTCACGTCGCTCGGTAACGCCTGATGATAAAGGTTGCCAAGAAATCATGATTGCGCGTTTGGAGCCGCTGGGTTTTAAAATTGAACGCATGCGTTTTGGCAAAGTTGATAACTTTTTTGCACGCCGCGGTACTACAGGACCTTTACTCGTGTTTGCTGGCCATACCGATGTGGTGCCAACAGGCCCATTAGAAAAATGGCACACACCTCCATTTGAACCAACCATTAAAGATGGCGTATTGTATGCCCGTGGTGCAGCTGATATGAAAACGTCATTAGCTGCTTTCGTAACCAGTATTGAAGAATTTGTAGCAGAGCATCCAGATCATAATGGCTCTATCGGCTTACTCATTACTTCAGACGAAGAAGATGTCGCAATTGATGGTACTGTGAAAGTGGTCGAAGCACTTAAAGCGCGTGGCGAACTGATTGACTATTGCATTGTTGGAGAGCCTACCTCTAATAAAGTGGTTGGTGACATGATTAAAAACGGCAGACGTGGCTCATTATCGGGCAAACTCATTGTTAAAGGCATTCAAGGCCATATCGCTTATCCACATTTAGTCAAAAATCCAATTCACATGGTTGCCCCAGCGATTAAAGACATGGTCGATACCGTGTGGGATGAAGGCAATGAATACTTCCCTGCAACCTCATGGCAAATCAGCAATATCAACGGCGGCACTGGCGCCACCAATGTCGTGCCAGGTGAAGTGGAAATTTTATTTAATTTTCGTTTTTGTACAGCAAGCACCGAAGCAAGTTTAAAAGAACGTGTCTATGCGATTTTTGATAAACACGAGCTTGATTACAGCATTGAATGGGAGTATTCACCACCGTATATTACGCCACGTGGTAATTTATCTGATGCCATTTCAGAAGCGATTCAAGAAAGCTATGGTGTCACTCCCGAACTATCGACCACTGGCGGCACTTCTGATGGGCGCTTTATTGCAGACATTTGTAAGCAAGTCATCGAGTTTGGGCCGTTGAATGCCACTATTCATAAACTGAATGAATGTGTGGCTGTGGCTGATATTGAGCCGCTCAAAGAAACTTATAAGAAAACCATGGAAAAGTTATTAGCATGAGTAACCCCATCAAGCTGGCAGAGCAATTAACAACCATTCGTGACTGGATACGCTATGCGGTTAGCCAGTTTGAAGCATCTGATATTTTTTATGGTCATGGAGCCGACAATAGTTATGATGAAGCGGTTTGGCTTGTCATGAGTGGCTTACATTTACCAATGGAGACTTTAGATAATTTCTTAGACGCGTCTATTACCACCGCGGAGCGTAAACATCTCGCCTATTTAATTGAGCAGCGTGTCACCAAACACATACCGACAGCTTATTTAGTGCGAGAAGCTTGGTTGCACGACTTCAAATTTTATGTCGATGAACGGGTCATTGTGCCGCGCTCATTTATTGCAGAGTTATTACTGGATGATAGCTTAAGTACTTGGATTGAATATCCTGAAATGATTGAAAGTGCAGCCGATATCTGTACTGGTAGTGGCTGTTTAGGCATTTTATTGGCTCATGCGTTTCCATCTGCGGCTGTTGATGTCATTGATATTTCAGCAGATGCTATTGCCGTTAGTAATATCAACATTGCAAATTATGGTCTACAAGAGCAAGTCACTGCGATTCAATCTGATATGTTTAGCGCATTATCAGGAAAAACCTATGATGTCATTATCAGCAACCCGCCTTACGTTGACGCGCCTAGTATGGCGTCATTACCGACAGAATATCGCAACGAACCCCAACTGGCACTCGGCAGCGGTGTTGCAGGTCTAGACCACACCCATACTATTTTGCGTGAAGCAGCGCATTATTTAACCGACGATGGGATATTGATTGTGGAAATTGGTCACAATCGAGATGCCTTGCTTGAAGCTTATCCTGATGTATCATTTGTTTGGTTAGATACCAGCGGTGGTGACCAATTTGTGTTTCTACTAACCAAATCACAGCTGCTAGCTATTGAACCAAGCTAATCAGTCCTTAACCTCTAATACGACGGTTTTTCGCAGGTTTTCTCTTCGCACCAGTTGCAGGGCGTGACTGACGCTTTTCGTCTGCTTTACGCTCTACAGGCTTGCCATCGACTGTTCTTTCTTTCGGCTGATGCTCTAAAACGCTGCCGCGGCGCTTGCGCACTTTTGGCGTAAACACAGTCGTTACTTTATCTTTTTCTCGTTGATTAAGCTGTCTTGGTGGTGCTTTTGGCACTTCTAAACCGGCCCACTCCATTAAACCTGTGACTTGCTTGGCATCTAGTTTTAGCATGCCGCCACGCTTTACCCGTGATGGCAAGGTGATGGGTCCGAAACGTACGCGCATTAAGCGGCTGACTGGCATTTGAAACGCCTCAAATAAACGACGCACTTCGCGGTTTCGACCCTCACGTAAAATCACTTGATACCAATGATTAGCGCCCTCGCCACCTTGCGGAGTAATGGAATCAAAGGCGGCTGGGCCATCTTCTAATTCTATCCCTTGCTTAAGCATTTCAATCTGCTCATCGGTTAACTCACCAAATACGCGTACTGCATACTCGCGCTCAACTTCATAACGCGGATGCATAAAACGATTAGCCAACTCACCTGATGTAGTAAAAATCAGCAAGCCTGACGTGTTCATATCCAAACGACCAATGGCAATCCATTTAGCATCTTTGATGCGCGGCAATTTATCAAACACGCTCGCGCGGCCTTCAGGATCATCTGCACTGACGATTTCATCATCAGGTTTATGATAAATTAAAACTTGTGGTAATTCTGGCGTGAAGGATAAGCGCACAGGACGGTTATCCACTTTGACTTCATCATACTTGGTCACACCAGCACCAAGTTGCGCAACTTCGCCATTGACCGTGACACGACCACTTTCAATTAGCTTTTCCATATCACGGCGCGAACCTAAGCCCGCCATTGCTAACAACTTATGCAAGCGCTGTGCAGGCTCCTGAGCAGCGGCCTCGGCAGACGGTCTGCGTAAAGCGTTTTGTTTATCTTGTGGTTTTTTAAATGGTCTGGCCATGAAAGCTACTTATAATCGGTAAGTGCGTGATTTTACAGCAACTTCGTGCTTACGACTAAAGATTCTAAACACTTATCGTGATAATAAGGCTAACTATCAAGTGGAATTTCACTTTGAGCAAAGTCTTCAAATGGCGGTAATTCGGCAAGTGAGCGCAAGTTAAGATCATCTAAAAAATGTTTAGTCGTGGCATATAGTGAGGGTCTACCCGGCACCTCGCGCTGTCCAACCACATCAATCCAGTCACGTTCTATCAATTGTCTCATCACATTCGGATTGACCGTTACCCCGCGAATTTGCTCGATATCACCACGAGTGACTGGTTGACGATAAGCAATAATGGCCAGCGTTTCCATCACAGCACGTGAGTATTTCGGCTGGCGTTCTGGATGTAATCGCGCGATAAAAGCGCTCAACTCAGGCTTGGCTTGAAAGCGGTAACCAGTTGCAACCTGCGTCAATTCTAAGGTTTTTCCTTCCCAATCTTGCTTCAACTCGTCAAGCAACATTCTCAAGGTCGCACGCTCCATACGCCCAGCAAACAACTTCAACAAATCATCCAAACTCAACGGCTGCCCTGCCGTTAACAAGGCGGCTTCTATAATTTGTTTCATTTCGGTAATATTTTCAGGTTCTCTCATTCCGCATGACTCACTTGCAAATAAATAGTTGAAAATGCCGCTTGTTGCGTAATCTTAATCAGCCCTTCTTTTGCCAGCTCTAAAATTGCTAAAAAATTAACCACTAACTTAGGCAAACCACCTGTTTCAAAATCAAATAACTGCGAAAACTCACACATCCCATCTGTTTGTAAGCGACGCAGTACTAGACTCATGTGTTCGCGCACAGAAAGCTCTGCGCGTCCCAGTTTGTGATGTGAGTTCAGCTTGGCTCGTTTAAGCACATTGCGCCAAGCTTCTACCAGTTCATCAACGCTGACTTCAGGTGGTTTGATATCAGCAATATGTTGATAATAAGCGTCAGCTACTTGAAATTCTTCGCCCACCTTTGGCATTTCATCTAAATTCTTAGCCGCTAACTTAATCGCCTCATACTCCATCAAGCGTCTAACCAGCTCTGCACGCGGGTCGTCTTCGTCTTCGATTTCTGCAGGCTTGGGCAATAACATGCGCGATTTAATCTCAATCAACATCGCAGACATTAATAAATAATCGGCTGCTAATTCGAGTTTAATCGCCTTCATTTTCTCGACATATTGCATATACTGCACCGTCAAGTCTGCCATTGGGATGTCTAAAATATCGAGATTATTCTTACGAATAAGGTAAAGTAATAAATCTAGAGGACCTTCAAAGGACTCTAAATATACTTCTAATGCATCAGGTGGAATATATAAATCGTGCGGCAACTCATAAAGCGCTTCGCCATTGATTTTAATCTCTGATGTGGTGATTAACAAAAGAATCCCTTATAACAGTTTTCTTACAACAAACCACATCATATAGCACTTTTGATAAAGATAAAACACTAAATAAGCTAAATCAGTCTATTTAACTAACCATAATCTAAACCCATCACATCGCGCACATCTCGCATGGTTTCACGCGCGAGCTTACGGGCTTTTTCACAACCTTCTGATACGATATTTTTGACCAATGTTGGATCCTCTGCGTATTGTGCTGCGCGTTCTTGAATCGGCTTCAACTCTTTTAATACACCATCAATCACTGGCTGTTTACATTCAATACAACCAATAGAGCCCGCTTTACAACCCATTTGCACCCAATCTTTGATATTGTCATCAGAATAGATTTCATGCAATTGCCATACTGGGCAATTCGCTGGATCACCTGGATCGGTGCGTCTTACCCGTGCAGGATCAGTTGGCATGGTTTTGATTTTTTTGGTAATACTTTCTGGTGATTCACGCAACGAGATGGTGTTGTTGTAGGACTTAGACATCTTTTGCCCATCCAAACCAGGCATTTTAGAAGCAGGTGTTAATTTATAATCTGGCTCAATCAAGATAATTTTTCCGCCGCCTTCTAAATAACCGAGCAAGCGCTCTTTATCGCCCATGCTCATACCTTGTTGCTCCTCAATTAAAGCACGTGCTGAAGCTAGCGCCTCTTCATCACCACTTTCCTGATAAGCATTGCGCATTTCGTTATATAAAGCACCGCGTTTATTCCCCAATTTTTTAATGGCAGATTCTGCTTTTTCTTCAAATCCAATTTCTTTGCCGTAGATATGGTTAAAACGGCGTGCGATTTCACGGGTAAATTCAATGTGCGGAATTTGGTCTTCCCCAACCGGGACTTGCGTTGCTTTATACATCAAAATATCAGCACTTTGTAATAGCGGATAACCTAAGAAACCATAGGTTGATAAGTCTTTACTGCTTAATTTTTCTTGTTGATCTTTATAAGTTGGCACACGCTCTAACCAGCTCAGTGGTGTAATCATCGATAGTAAGGTGTGTAATTCAGCGTGCTCGGGGACTTTAGATTGGATAAACACCGTTGCACTCGCTGGATCAACACCTGCCGCTAACCAATCGATGACCATTTCCCAAACGCTTTCTTCGATGATTTCTGGCGTATCGTAATGGGTGGTTAACGCATGCCAATCTGCCACAAAGAAAAAGCACTCATGTTCATGTTGCAAGCGTAGCCAATTTTTCAATACGCCATTGTAATGTCCAAGATGCAAACTACCTGTTGGGCGCATGCCCGATAAAACGCGTTCAACCGCCATGAATTAACCTAATGTGTAAATATGTTTTAATGATATCGTTATTATACAAATTATTATTAAGCAAAGATGCTTAAAATCAATTGTGCAAAGAAACCAATGATTGGCGAAATAATTTTGCCCAGTATGCCTGTAAATAATAAGGCAATTAAAATGATGAAGCCATAACGCTCTAATTGTGACAACTGAACAGCTAAATTCATCGGCAATAAACTCACCGCAATGCGACCACCATCCAGTGGCGGCAACGGCAATAAATTCAGCACCATTAAGACTAAGTTAATCA
>JBFJJY010000046.1:0-8617 GCA_041612055.1 Methylophilaceae bacterium
TATGAAGGCTTTCAACCAGGTGAAGATTTAGATTCATTGCCTGACTATGTCGAGTCGCGCGAATCACCAGCGACTAATCCAGCATTGGCGGCAAAATACCCGCTCAGCATTATTTCACCTAAGAGCCATGCATTCTTAAACTCTTGCTACGCCAATATGGATAGTCAGCAAAAAGCACAAGGCGAACAGTTTGTGATGATGAATGCAATTGATGCCAAAGCGAGAAACGTAAAAGAGGGTGCTACGGTAAAAGTATTTAATGACCGCGGCGCATTTGAAGGAAAAGCGATTATTACTGATGATGTCAATTCAGGTATAGTCGTGGCATCGTTAGGTTATTGGCGCCAACTCAATAAAGGCACGGTTAATTCGATTAGCTTAGCGGAGTTTGGGGATATGGGGCATTCGGCTAGCTTTTCGGATAATTTGGTTGAGGTAGAATTGGGGTAGGTTTGAATGATTCGTTGTATTTATAACTCCCCTCTATATTCGATGGGAGTTTTATCTATGCCTACATCTTTGCGCACTTCATTTAATAAATTGAGTGCTAACTTTCTAACATTTGCCCATTCGTATGGTGCAGAATTGTTAGCTATTTTTAATAGGTGATCCATAAGACTGTCTTGCGCATCCATGACTGATTGAGGGGCAAGCATTGCTAGATATCCATAGACTCTTATTCTTTTTTCATTAAAGTCGTCAAAACGTCTTGCAGCTTCCCTCGGCTCAAGCCGACCCATTTGGTTAGCATCGAAAGACGAAAGAACTTGTGCAACAACATCTACAATTGCGCGATAAGTATGAATTTTATCATTTTGAAATCTAAGAGAAGTTTTCTTAATTACATCCAGCTCACTTTTTGTTTTCTCCAGGTTGGATTGCAATTCATGTGTTTGAGTCGCAATAATTCGATTAGCCCAAACCTTTCCTAGCCATGATGAAAGAGCAAATACTAGCGCGCCTCCGACTCCAACAGAGGCAATTGATGCGGTTACAAATTTTAAAACTGTTTCCCAGTCCATTGGACGTAACACTTTATTCATGTTGTTGTTATAGTTATCTTAACTAATAGTGAATAGAGACGCAATGTGCGTGCAGACTGTAGGGCGACAATAAGCGATAGCGCATTGCGCCGTACGCGTATCTTTTAAGTTACATTCTTTTTCGCCTCTAGGCGACTTACTTTCTTTTGCTTGTGCCAAAGAAAGTAACCAAAGAAATACACACCCTGCTATCAAGCCCTTCGGGTACCTTGCGTTGCTCAACAAAATAAGCGGCTGCGGAACTCGCCCTAACAGACCACACAACCCGTGGCCTGTCGCGGTGCTCGAACAGGTCCTCGCCTTCATCTTATTTTGTCTGCGCTACTCAGCTTGATAAAGGGAAGGTAAAACAACCCAACGAGGATGAAACTGAAATTTCAGATGAGATGCAAGATGTGAAAAAAGCCGCAATTGCGGCTTTTTTACTAAAAGAAAGTCTAGTATTTATTTAGCCATTGATTTTTTTATAAAACCAACAATCGCCATCAACACAATACCGCCAATACCACTGCCTGCGACAGTACCAACCATGCCACCAGTTGCTGCGCTACCTAATACTGCTGATAGTATTTGACCACCTAAGCCTCCACCTACGATACCTGCAATGCTATTGCCTAGTGTACCTAAGCTTAAGTTTTTGAATAAAGCGCCACCGATGTTGCCGCCTACTGCACCTAATAACAATTGAATAATCAGATCCATCGTACTCCCCCTTTTATCAAACTTAGTGATGAGTGTTGTTGTTGCGCACTCGGCTAAAGTTAAATCTCACCTTGTTAACCAAAGTGATGTCTGCATTTTATACTCGGTTTGTGGCGTTGGCTACTGTTAACCAATTGAGATAATATAAATTAACATTTTTAAAAAAGCTGTTGCTAGATCTATTTTAATTAGAATGGAAGAAAGACAGCTGAGGCAAGGCTTTGTGCAATGCGTGAGATCAGACGTTGAGATTTTTCTGCGAGGGCGATCGCATAAAAATCAGTTCTACCGATCATTTTGCCAAACTCACGTTCGAAGCTTAAGTTGCGGTCTGTTTCGCTGATTTCATTTGTCAGTAAATATAAGTTGCCATTTGCATCACGGCTGTTTGATAGTTTCCAAGCCGCGATTTCGATATTACGTGCTACATTGTAAATGCTTTGCGGGTCTAGATTATCGGTCAAATAAAACGTTGTTTTATTATTGTGTGCTTTGGCTAGCATGGTCTGTAATCCTACGATAAACGCCAATACACGATCGTCTTGGTAGTTGCTGTCAAAAGCGAGAAAGATGGCTTCAATATCTTGTTTATTCTGTAGTTGTTTAAACTGCCACTGGTGCTTTGCCGACTCGTCGAAGACAAATGCGGTCATTTTTTCTGCAGAACGATGATTACTTTTTGCTAACTCATGCGGGTTGCGCTTGTATAGCTTAATCATTAATGTGCGCAAGCTTTGTGTATTGCTCTCTAGCTCCATATCCGCCATACGATCAAAATCTGCTTTGGCTAACTGGTTAATGCTACTGCTATCAGTGCGATGTGGAATGGGGTGTTTGCTAAGCGGGCTATTTGCACATGCGCTTAATAATAAGAAACAAAGAATGGCGAGCAGTCTCATGCGGCTTCTTTATTAGGCTCACTGACTGTACGAGATTGTGGAAATACAATACTGAACGTACTGCCTTTGCCAAGTGTACTTTTAACTTCTAACTTTGCTTTATGACGACTCAGTATGTGCTTAACGATAGCAAGGCCTAAACCTGTGCCGCCGGTGTCGCGGCTACGGCCGTTGTCTACGCGATAAAAACGTTCCGTGAGTCTGGCAATATGGTGATGCTCAATGCCGATACCTGTATCGGTAACGCTAAATACC
This sequence comes from Methylophilaceae bacterium, assembly GCA_041612055.1. Taxonomy (GTDB): domain Bacteria; phylum Pseudomonadota; class Gammaproteobacteria; order Burkholderiales; family Methylophilaceae. Next base: position 2,900 of record JBFJJY010000046.1, read on the forward strand.
GCTTGTTTGTTTTTTAGTTGCCAATCAATCGTAATATTGCCACCTTCTGGTGTGTATCTAACTGCATTGCTAACTAAGTTGGTGAAGGCGCTGAGTAGCTCTTCTCGGCTGCCTTTAATATTCAGTGACTCTTCTGCATTCAAATGCAAGGTATGTTTGCCATTACTTAATGCATTTGCATCATTCAGAATCATGGTGAGCAATGTTGACATATTAATGACAGAAACAGTTGGTACCTCATTATTACTTTCAATGCGAGAAAGCGTGAGTAAATCCTCAATAATTAACCGCATGCGGTTTGTTTGGTTAATCATTAAATCAAAGTAAGTTTTTGTACTTTCGGTCACAGCATCTTTAGTATCGAGTAATGTTTCTAAGAATCCTCCAACCACAGTTAATGGCGTGCGTAACTCATGCGATACGTTAGCGATAAAATCTCGGCGCATGGTATCTATTTTTTCTTGCGCGGAAATGTTGCGGCAGATGAGCAATTTTTGGGCAGTGCCAAATAAAATCAATTGTATTTGCAAGGTTGTTTCTATATTGCGAACCGATTTAACGATAATTGGATCATTATAGTTTTTGCTTTGCAAATAGCTGATAAATTCAGCATAACGCACTAAGTTTTGAACAGGTTGGTTGATGTCTTTGCTGGAGTCTAAACCTAATAATAACTCAGCGGGCGGATTACACCATTCCACCTCATCGCGATGATTGAGTACTACAATACCATCTGGTAGTGCGCTGGTTGCACGTTGAAAGCCATCGAGTGCAGAAACAAGCTCTGCTTCTGTTCGAGTATTTTTACGCTGGTGTTGGAATAAGCCAGAAAAAATAATTGCCCAAACGCCAGCGCCATCTGGCACTTCATTTAGATTGGGTGTTTTAAGCCAAACTTGTAATCGATATAGCCAATAAACATGGTTTGCTATATAAATGACGAGGGCTATACACAGGAATATTAGCGCTGCAACTAAACTCTTTGCAGCCCAAATAATAATAGCGGCGCTTAATAGGCTTAAGCCTAGCCAAAATGTTTTCCACCTAATATCTGACACGTTTGCCTATTCATACAGTGTGCGCATATTATAGTAGCATTTGCTGCTAGACGCGCGTTTGGATTTAATTTTTTAAGGCTGAGAGTCGGTAACCTGCACCACGTACCGTTTGAATTAAATCTTCATGTCCAGAGTTAGAAAGGGCATTTCTTAAACGACGAATGTGGACGTCAACAGTGCGATCCTCTACAAAGACACGATCACCCCATACTTTATCCAATAGCTGACTGCGTGAATGCACGCGCTCTGGGTTGCTCATAAAGAAATGTAAAAGTCTAAATTCTGTTGGACCTAATTCTAGTATCACATCGTTACCTTTAACGCGATGGGTAATCGGGTCCAAATGCAAGCCTTGAATCTCAATCGGGTCATCGGTCATTTGTGGTGCACGGCGGCGTAATACCGCTTTAATACGTGCGTTGAGCTCTTTGGGGCTAAATGGTTTGGTAACATAATCATCCGCACCGACCTCTAGCCCGCGGACTTTATCAAACTCATCGCCACGTGCAGTGAGCATAATAATGGGAATTTGTTTGGTTGCGCTATCGGCTTTAAGTTTGCGTGCCAGTTCAATACCGCTCATGCCAGGCAACATCCAGTCGAGTAAAATTAAATCAGGAATTGCATTGCGTAACAGCTCTTGCGCATGTTCAGCACTAATCGCGCGCATCGGTGTATGACCCGCTTGCGTAATGTTCAGCGCCAGTAGCTCTTGAATCGCAGGCTCATCTTCTACAACTAATATATTAGCAGGCATTTTGCCTCCATACTTTTAAATAAGATGCGCTCATTATGTGACTATAATATTTCAATTTTATGACATAGGGTAAAAGATTATCCTGATAGTGCAATATCTTAATTGCCATTTCCTTCATTTTGTAACAATATGTAATTTAAGACTAAATATTAATAAGTAGATTTAAATATTCAAATAGGGGAGCTATATGGCGGGATTTTTAGACAAAGAAAATACAATTGCGAAGCCTGGTTTTAATCGGTGGCTTGTACCACCAGCGGCGTTAGCTGTGCATTTGTCTATTGGGATGGCTTATGGTTTTAGTGTTTTCTGGAAACCACTTGGTAATGCATTAAAAGACGCCGCAGGCAATCCACTTGAAACCTGTGCGGCTGGTGCAACAACATTTGGCGAGAAGTTGGCAGGTACAGGGAAAGCCTTGTTTGCAACAGACTGCAATTGGACGCAGTTCGATTTGGGCTGGATGTTTACCTTATTTTTTGTATTGTTAGGCTGTTCCGCTGCATTATTTGGCGGTTGGTTGGAGCGTGAAGGCCCCAGAAAAACAGGCTTTGTTTCAGCTATTCTTTGGGCTGGCGGCTTATTGATTTCTGCCTATGGTATTTATATTCATCAACTTTGGTTATTGTGGCTAGGTAGTGGTGTGATTGGGGGGATTGGTTTAGGCTTGGGTTATATTTCTCCAGTTTCTACGCTGATTAAATGGTTCCCTGATCATCGTGGTATGGCAACTGGCATGGCTATTATGGGTTTTGGTGGTGGTGCAATGATTGGTTCTCCTATTGCAACCAAACTGATGGCCTATTTTTCAGAGGCTGGTGGCGCAGGTGTGTGGCAAACTTTTGTTGTGCTTGGCATGATTTATTTTATCTTTATGGTGAGCGGTTCATTTGGTTATCGCATTCCTGCAACTGGTTGGAAGCCTGCAAATTGGAACCCACCGGCAACCAAGGCAAATGCCATGATTGCATCAAAGCATGTACATTTAAATCGCGCACACAAAACTCCGCAATTTTGGTTATTGTGGTTAGTGCTTTGTATGAATGTTTCGGCTTGTATTGGGATTTTAGGCGCTGCCTCACCAATGCTGCAGGAAACATTTGGTGGCGCATTAATTGGACAGCCGCAACTTGGCTTTGCAGAGGTTAAAGCGAATGATGAATTAACGGCCGCAGCTGCTTTAGTTGGCGCTGGATTTGTTGGGCTAATCTCTGTTTTTAATATTTTTGGACGCATCGGTTGGGCTTCCTCTTCTGACAAGCTGGGGCGCAAACAGACTTATTATATTTTCTTTGTATTAGGTGCATTTTTATATTGTTCCGCTGCGTATGTTGCTGGGTTTAAATCGTTGGCATTATTTGCCGCTTGTTTTTGTATTATTTCATCGATGTATGGCGGCGGGTTTGCGACCATTCCAGCCTATTTAGCCGATATGTTTGGTACTCAATTTGTCGGCGCTATTCATGGGCGGTTGCTAACCGCTTGGTCAACTGCGGGGATTGTTGGCCCAGTAGTGGTTAACTATATGCATGATACTCGTTTAGAAGCTGGTGTGCCTTTTGACCAAATTTATGCACCGATTATGTTGGTTTTAGCAGGCATGATGGTAATTGGTTTTGTGGCGAATATGCTCATCAAACCAGTCGCTGATAAAGACTTTATGACTGATGCTGAATTAGCCGCAGTGCGCAATGCAGGGCATGAGAAAACTGAAACAGAATCCAATGCAGTGGTCGCCACAGAGAAGCATGGTGTTGTGCTATTAATTGCGTGGGCTGCTGTATTAGTTCCGATTGCGTATGGAATATGGAGCACGGCACAAAAGGCATGGTCATTATTTAGTTAGGATGCGTAATCGCTTGCTATGGATAGCGCTTAAATAGCGTAAAATATTGTTTTCATTAAATTGAGAGAGTATTTTGAATAAAATAGCAATAAACTTAGACGGCTCTGGTAAAAAAGTTGGTATCGTGATGTCGCGTTTTAACAGTAATATTGGCGAAGGATTGTTAAATGCCTGTTATGCCGAGTTGTTAAAACTGGGCGTAGCGGCAGATGATATTTCTATCGCGACGGTAGCGGGAGCACTGGAAACACCGCTGATTCTGCAACAGATGGCTTTAAGTGAGCAGTACGATGCATTAATTGCGCTTGGCGCAGTTGTCCGAGGAGAGACCTATCACTTTGAAGTGGTGGCAAATGAGTCAGCACGTGGTGTTTCTGATGTGCAGTTGAGTACAGGTGTGCCAGTGGCAAATGCGATTCTAACAACGGAAAACGATGAACAAGCCATGGTTAGAATTGATGTTAAAGGTGCCGAGGCAGCTCAAGTGGCCATTGAAATGGCAAATTTGGTGCATGCGATATGAGCGACATCAACCCTGAAGTAAGCGCCAAAAAGCGTAAACCTAGTCGAAATCGCCATAAATCTCGTGAACTGGCTTTAAAAGCGATTTACCGATGCATGATGAATAAAAGCGACATCAAACAAATCTTTTTAGATATGAAAGATGACCCTGAATACAATAAAGCTGATGAAAATTATTTCAAAGATTTATTGCAAGGCGTGTTTGAGCAGCAGGAAACATTGGATGCACAAATCACGACATTTATTGATCGTGCATTAGATGAATTAAGTCCAATTGAGCATGCCATCTTAAGAGTTTCCTCCTATGAATTAGTCTTCGATATGAGTATTCCGTATCGAGTCGTGATTAATGAAGGGGTGGAGTTAGCCAAAACCTTCGGTGGCGCTGAAGGGCATAAATATATAAATGGTGTGCTTGATAAAGTTGCTGCATCAGTTAGGCCACAAGAATTTAGAAAGTAACGCATCAATGCAGTTGAGTTCATCATGGATGTAACAGGCGCAATTCGGGTTGCTAGTGCTTCTGATGTTGGCTTGGTAAGGGCGCATAATGAAGATGCTGTAGCTAGCGACTTAACCAACGGGTTAGTGATGTTGGCAGATGGAATGGGTGGGCATCAGTGCGGTGAGGTTGCTAGTGCGTTGGCAATGCAGATTATTAAGCAAGAGCTGGTAGATTTGTTTGCACAAGGTATGGACGTATTGACGCAAGTAGCACCGATTGCGGAATTGTTACAAAAAGCAGTGATGCGCGCAAATGAAACCATTTGGCAAACAGCACAAGAACAAGCGCATTGTGAAGGAATGGGTACTACATTGGTATGTGGTGTTTTTGCTGATAATAGACTGGTGCTTGGGCATATTGGTGACTCAAGAGTGTATCGGTTAAGAGGTGATGACTTTGTGCAATTAACAGAGGACCATTCGCTATTGCAGGCGCAAATTAATGCAGGCTTGATGACAAAAGACGCGGCACGTCATGCCATTAATCGACACATGGTTACGCGTGCGTTAGGAACGGACATCGATGTAGAGCTTGAGTTAAATGAATATGCAGTACAGGTTGGCGATATTTATTTGTTATGCTCAGATGGGCTAACGGATATGGTTGAAGATGAGGAAGTGAAAAGTGTCATCATGAACGCAAATAACGATATGCATCTGGCGCTTAAGCAGTTGTTAACACTTGCTAATGCCTATGGAGGCAATGATAATATTTCCATGCTCATTGCATCAGTTGATCAACCATTCCCAATGAGTGAATAGATACGTGATGCGCATCATAATAATTAAGTTGATAATAGGGTATTCATGGCTAAGCTAGTCTTTTTATTAGATGGAAATATCATTCGAGAGTATGTGATTGATAAAGAGCGGCTTACGATAGGGCGGCGTGCTTCTAATGATGTGCATATTGATAACTTAGGCATTAGCGGCCAGCATGCCGTGATTGTGACAAAAGAAGATGGTGCTTATATCGAAGATTTGAATAGTACAAACGGCACGATTGTGAATAGGCAAAAAATTACCAAGCA
>JBFJJY010000047.1:0-8546 GCA_041612055.1 Methylophilaceae bacterium
GGTGAAAGAGGCGTTTGTTAATCTACAGAAAAGCGGCTTTGATATTGATACTTTATCCATTGGCATGTCGGATGACTATATGGTAGCAATTGAAGAAGGTGCTACTATTGTGCGTATCGGTTCGGCGCTGTTTGGGCCAAGAACATCCGTTAAGAAAAATGATGAGTAAATGAATATGAAATTAGCCTTTATCGGTGGCGGCAATATGGCGCAAGCTTTACTTGCAGGGCTCCATGCACAGCAGTTTGCAATGTCTGATATCACGGTGGTTGAGTTAGACACCAGTAAGCATGCTAGTCTAGAACTACAGTTTGGCATCAAGACAAGCAGCCATTTGACTGATGCTTCTGCTTGCGACACGATAGTATTAGCCGTTAAACCACAACAGTTACCGACCTTGGCACAAGCACTTGCGCCAATGTTGAAAACGCAACTAATCATCTCAATTGCCGCTGGCGTGAGACTGCAAGATTTAAGCAGTTGGTTAAATGAATATCCAACAATCATTCGTACCATGCCGAATACGCCAGCACAAATTCAAGCAGGTATCTCTGGTCTTTATGCAAATCCAACCGTTTCTAAACGACAAATTGCAACAGCTGATCAAATATTGCGTGCCGCAGGAGAAACGCTATGGGTTGATAGCGAAGAAAAACTTGATGCCATTACCGCCATTTCTGGCAGCGGTCCTGCCTATGTATTTTATTTTATCGAAGCCTTGCAAGCCGCTGCACAATCGCTTAAGTTAAACGAATCTGAAGCGAAAGCATTGAGTATTGCCACATTCAAAGGTGCAAGTTTACTTGCTGCTATGAGCAAAACCCCAGTTGAGGATTTACGAGCGCAAGTGACCTCCAAAGGCGGCACTACCGAACAAGGGTTGCTCAGTTTAGAGCGTTCAAAAGTGAAGGAAGCCATTGGACTTGCCGCCGAAAGTGCCTGTGCTCGGGCAAAAGCATTAGGCGATGAATTAGGTAAAATGGCATGTGATGAAAAAACCAAGTAAAACCATGACACTCTCAACACAGAAAAAGGCTAATTAACATGATTCAAAGCGCTACCCAATTTTTATTAAGCACCATTTTTGGTTTGCTCACCATGATGTTTTTACTGCGTTTTATCATGCAAGCATTTAAAGTTTCTTTCTACAATCCGATTGGCCAAATCGTCATTGCATTAACCGATTTTGCTGTTAAGCCAGCACGTCGATTCATTCCTAGCTGGAAGAAAAACGATTTATCCACGCTCATCCTTGCCTTTATTACGCAACTGTTGTTGCACCTAGCCATCATGGGACTTAGTGGATTTCCTTTTGCTGTGGCAGATGTGCCGGTATGGCCGAGTATATTGGGTCTGAGTTTATTAGGTGTGGTTCGGACTGTCATTGATATTTTCTTTTATGCATTGATTTTGCATGTCATCTTAAGCTGGGTTAATCCTCACACGCCAATTGCACCTGTATTGCATAGCTTGACGCGCCCAATCCTGCAACCTATTCAACGATTAATGCCCGTATTAGGCGGTATTGATTTTTCACCCTTAGTGGCGATTATTCTATTACAAATGCTTAATGTATCAGTTGTAGATACCTTGGCTAGAAGCTTGGCACTTGGCTTTTAATTGGCAATAAACTCAATCAATGATTAATTAAACCGTGTTCGATTAGCTCCACACAATATCAAATACTTCACGTGGATACTGAGTATCCACTTGGAGCACAATACGCGTATCAATAAAATCCGATAAATTAGCCAAACTTTGCGACTCTTCATCTTGCAGCAAATCAATCACACTAGGTGAAGCAATCACTTTAAATTCTGTTGCTTCAAACTGCCTAGATTCGCGCAGTAGCTCGCGCATAATTTCATAAGCAATGGTTTGTGCCGTTTTATACTCACCACGGCCTGAACATACTTCACAAGGCTCACATAATAAATGTGCCAAGCTTTCACGTGTTCGTTTACGTGTCATTTCAACTAAGCCGAGCTGGGTAAAACCATTCACATTTGTTCTTGCACGATCAATGCTCAATGCTCGGTTAAGCTCTTCCAGCACCTTCTCGCGTTGCGAATCTTCGTCCATATCAATAAAATCAATAATGATAATGCCGCCCAAATTACGTAAACGTAATTGTTGTGCGATGCCCTGCGCCGCTTCTAAATTGGTTTTAAAAATAGTATCTGATAGGCTTTTCCCGCTGACAAAACTACCAGTATTAACGTCAACGGTAGTTAATGCCTCTGTCTGATCAAAGATTAAATAACCACCAGATTTAAGATCCACTTTTCGTAAAAAAGCGAGCTCAAACTCTTTTTCAATATTATAAAAATCGAAAATGGGTCGTTTACCTTGATAATGACTGAGTAGTTTTACAGCATTCACCACGTATAGCTCAGCAAACTCTTTCATCAACAAATAGGTTTCTTTTGAATCGACGCGAATACTGACGGTATCGGTATTCACAACATCTCTTAATACACGTCTAGGCAAACTTAAATCATAAAAAATCAAAGATCGCTCAGTTGCCACTTTGCTATCTTCTTGGATTTTTTCCCAAACTTTTTCTAAATAGGCAATGTCTGCCAGCAGCTCCTGATCCGTTGCACTTTCAGACATGGTGCGAATAATAAAGCCACCTTTTCTCTCTTTTGGCAGTAGCCCTAATAAACGATTGCGTAACAGCTCCCGTTCTTCTTCGTCCTCGATACGTTGCGACACACCGATATGCTCCTGATGCGGCAGAAATACCAGAAAGCGACCTGCAATACTGATTTCAGTCGTTAACCGCGCACCTTTAGTACCAATCGGCTCTTTGATAACTTGCACAATAATGAGCTGGCCTTCATGCAAGACCTCTTGTATTGGTTTTCCCTGTGTTTCATTATCACTTTGACATTGTTTAATATCGGCCGCATGTAAAAAAGCAGCGCGTTGTAAGCCAATTTCCACAAATGCTGACTGCATGCCTGGCAATACACGACAAACTTTACCAAAATAAATATTGCCAACAATCCCTAACGATGAACTGCGCTCTATATGGAGCTCCTGCGCCACACCATGCTCTAAAACAGCCACACGCGTTTCTTGTGGCGTCACATTAATTAATATCTCTTGTCCCAATTGTTTTACTCTTCTTTAGCTTTTAATAATCTTTTTGATGACGCTGCGGCAACCTTGTTAATTAACTGTACCGTTTCATACAAAGGTAAGCCCATCACGCCAGAATAACTGCCTTCAATCGTTTCTATCCAAGCGGCCGCTTTGCCTTGTATTCCATAGCTGCCGGCCTTATCACGATGTTCTCCAGAAGCAATATAGGCTTGTATGGCTTTTGTCGTCAGCTTCGTCATTTTAACTTGTGTGGTGTTCAACACTACACTCACTTTACCATGGTGATAAGCTGCTACCGCTGTATGAACCGCATGTTGTCTACCAGATAATTTGTTCAACATGCGCACTGCATCTTTATCATTTTCTGGCTTACCTAAAACCTCATCACCAACACTCACAGTTGTATCAGCCGCCAATACAATCAGATGTGAGTATTCCTTTTTCATATTCTCTGCTATTGCCAACGCTTTTTCTTTAGCTAAACGCTTCACATAATGCGCTGGGAACTCATCTTGTCGCAGTGACTCATCAATGTCAGCTGGCAATACAATACAATCGATACCAACCTGCTTAAGCAGTTCGATGCGGCGCGGACTTCTTGAAGCCAAAATTACCATGTGTTTATTGCTTTTTGTCGTCATGTCGATACTTTAATTGACTCTATTCAGTTTACCAAACGATTACTTCTTTAAGTGCAAACTGATTAACCACAACTACCCGTAGCGGTCCGCTTAGCGTAAAATAGTAAAAGTATCTTTTGAGAAAAGCAATGTGAATAAAAGAATTTGGAAACCCAATACAACAGTGGCAGCAATTGTTGAGCAAGACGGACTTTTTTTACTAGTAGAAGAAGCCACTAGCCGTGGTAACCGCTTTAATCAACCTGCTGGTCATTTAGAAGATGGCGAAACCATTACGCATGCAGTCATTCGAGAGACTTTAGAAGAAACAGCCTACGCGTTTACCCCTACATCACTATTGGGTATTTATCATTGGAAACACGAACATAACGACACCACTTATTTACGCTTTGCTTTTATTGGCAAGGTTGGCCAACATGACCCTAATCAAGCGTTAGATGATGGTATTATAAGAACAGTTTGGATGAGTATTGATGAAATTCGCGAGAAAAAAGCACTGATGCGTAGCGATCAAGTGCTTAAATGTTTTGAAGATTATCTCGCAGGCAAACACTATCCATTAGCAACCATCACACACTTATAAAATATTTTATTTATGAAATCTAAAAAAGTAATCGTCGGTTTATCTGGCGGCGTCGATTCATCCGTTACCGCCCTGTTATTAAAACAACAAGGCTATGATGTCACTGGGCTGTTCATGAAAAACTGGGAAGATGATGACGATGATGAATATTGCTCCAGTAAGCAAGATTTAATTGATGCCGTTGCGGTAGCTGACAAACTGGATATTGACATTGAAGCGGTTAACTTTAGCAAAGAATATAAAGACCGCGTGTTTGCCAACTTTTTAGCTGAATATGAAGCTGGACGCACACCCAACCCAGATATTCTATGTAATGCAGAAATTAAATTCAAAGCCTTTTTAGACCATGCTATGGACATGGGCGCGGATTTAATTGCAACTGGTCATTATGCGCAAGTGCGTGAAAACCCATTAAAAAAAGACCATTATCAGCTGCTTAAAGCCGACGATGGCAGTAAAGATCAAAGTTATTTTCTGCATCGTTTAAACCAAGCACAATTGAGTAAAACCTTATTCCCACTTGGGAAATACTTAAAACGCGAAGTCCGTGAAATCGCGCGTGAAGCTGGTTTAGCCAATGCCGAGAAAAAAGATTCAACCGGTATTTGTTTTATCGGTGAACGCCCTTTCCAAGAGTTTTTACAACGCTACTTACCCAAAAAACCTGGTGACATGAAAACACCTGAAGGTAAAGTCGTCGGTCAGCATGATGGGTTAATGTATTACACCCTAGGTCAACGTCAAGGATTAAAAATTGGCGGCAGTCGTGACAGCAATGGCGAGCCTTGGTTTGTTGCCGCAAAAGACATGGTCAATAATGAATTAATCGTGGTGCAAGGACATGACCATCCACTATTGCTAAGTGATGGTTTAAAAGCAAGTCAACTACATTGGATTAGTGGTGAAGCACCTGAAACGAACTGGGTGTATGCGGCCAAAACCCGTTATCGCCAAGCTGATGCGCCATGTGAAATCGATGCGATTAGTGCAGAGGAAGTTGATATTCGCTTTGGTCAACGACAATGGGCGGTTACCCCGGGGCAATCTGCCGTGGTTTACGAAAGCAATGTCTGTTTAGGCGGCGGCATTATTACTGGCGCAGTTTAATCCCTTCCGAAGGTCGGACTAGTTAGGAATTGGCGCAGTTTCTTTAAAACTGGGTCGTTTGCTCAAAATAGTAAAATGCTTAGCTAAGTTTGGGTATTGGTCTTGCCAGTTCAACTGTTTTAACCGTAAATCAAGATAGCCCAACAAACAGCCGACCGAGATATCCGCTAAACTAAAGGTCTCGTTAACACACCATTTCTTTTTGCTAATATCTTTATTTAATGCGGCTAAGCCGATTTCTACTTTTAACAGTTGCTTCTTCAACACCGCTTCTGACTGTTCCGCTTCTGGTTTGCGTTGCTCAAGCATAATCGCAACTGCTGCATCACAAATACCATCTGCCAGCGCTTCCCAACGTAATACTTCAATTTTCAGCTTATGCTCACTTGGCAAAAGGTGATTAACAGGAGTTCTTGCAGAAAGATATTCAACAATCACGCGAGAATCATATAAGGCGGTTTCATCATCGAATACGATGGTAGGGACTTTGCCCAAGGGATTATATTGCGTTAATGGTGATTCAGGATCACCCAGCACCACTTCTTGCAATTGCAGTTCGATGTGTTTTTCAATCGCAACAATACGCACTTTACGTGCATAAGGACTATTTGGTGTGTATAGCAGTTTCATGTGGTAATGCCCAAGTTTTTATTCCCTGCATTATAATGCAAATATGAATGTATCTCTAATGTCAAAATTGTATCCTCGTGACAGCCAGCAGTTTAGTGCGCTGGTCAATGATTTGGTTCAACATGCGCTTGCTGAAGATATTGGCACAGGTGATTTAACAGCATCTCTTGTGCCTGAGATGCAGACACAAGCCACTATTATTTCACGTGAACAAGCTGTGATTTGTGGCACTGATTGGGTGAATGCTTGCTTTAAGCAAATGGACGCAAACATTCAAATCAAGTGGCATGTTGAGGAAGGCGCGCATGTTGATGCTAATCAATTGTTATGCGAGATTAAAGGCAATGCACGCGCGTTGCTCTGTGCTGAACGTTGTGCCCTTAACTTTCTACAAACATTATCGGCTGTTGCCACACATACCCAGCAATATGTGCAATTAGTGAAAGATACAAAAGCGCAAATATTAGATACGAGAAAAACCTTACCTGGCTTACGTTTGGCGCAAAAATATGCGGTCACCGTTGGTGGTGGCTTTAATCAGCGGATTGCACTTTATGATGGTATTTTAATTAAAGAAAATCATATTGCTGCCGCTGGCAGTATTGCCGCAGCGTTACAACAAGCGTTTGCTTTAAACGCCAAAGCCAGCATTCAAATTGAAGTGGAAAACTTAACTGAGCTGGGCGAAGCACTAGCAGCTGGCGCAACCAGTATATTGCTTGATGATTTTAGTTTAGCTGACATGCGTACCGCTGTTACGCTTACCAATGGCAAGGCACTATTAGAAGCCTCTGGTAATGTCAATCTCAGCACGGTTCGTCAAATAGCCGAAACGGGTGTAGATCGCATCTCCATTGGCGCACTAACAAAAAATATCCAAGCCATTGATTTGTCAATGAGAATCCAATAGGATTGCCACATGACATTGATTGCACCCTTTGAGAACAAAACCACTGATGGCTAAAACAAACGCCTCTGATAATAAACCCCAGCTGAGCTTAGGTGAATTTTTGCGCATGCTAGTCAATGCGGGAAAAGTGAGTAAAGAGCAGGCAGAAACGCTTTATAAAGACCGTAAACTAGACAGCTCTAATTTGCACCCAATTATTATCGTTGCCGAACAGAAATGGCAAGACTTAGTTTCTGCCAAACCAATGAATGCTGATTTCTTATCGCGCTGGCTGGCAACAGAATCTGGCCATGAGTTTTATCATATAGATCCACTCAAGCTAGATTTTAGCTCAGCCTCTCAAATGGTGTCCAAAGCCTATGCGCAACGTCTAAAAATCATGCCAATTTCCATTGAGGGAGATGGGGCTGTTGTCGCTACTGCCGATCCTTACCATATTGATTGGGTGCCAGAGCTAGAACGTATCTTAGGCATGAAGATTCAACTTGTTGTTGCCAACCCGCTTGAGATCAATCGTTATTTACCTGAAATTTATAATTTAGCCTCCTCTATTAACAAGGCCAATTTATCTAAAGCTGGACAGATTGTTGGCGTACAAAATTTTGAACAACTAGTTGAATTAGGTAAAGATAAAAACCTTGATGCCAATGAACAGCACGTGGTAAATATTGTGGATTGGCTATTCAAATATGCGTTTGAACAACGTGCTAGTGATATTCACTTAGAGCCACGTCGTGGCAAAGGGATTATGCGGTTTAGAATTGATGGGGTTCTCCATCAGGTCTATCAGTTACCATCGAATATTATGAATGCCATCACCAGCAGGATTAAGCTGTTAGGCCGTATGGATATGGTGGAAAAACGCCGCCCGCAAGATGGTCGTATTAAAACAATTAATAGTGATGGTCATGAAATTGAATTACGGCTATCCACTATGCCAACGGCATTTGGTGAAAAACTGGTCATGCGTATTTTCACCCCCGACATTATCTTGCAAGACTTTATTAAATTAGGCTTTTCTAAAAAACAAGCGGCTTTATGGGAAGAATGGACTAAGCATCCCAACGGGATTATTTTAGTAACTGGTCCAACAGGCTCTGGTAAAACGACAACGTTGTATTCGACGCTGAAACAACTTGCCACACCAGAGGTGAATGTCAGTACGGTAGAAGATCCAATTGAAATGATTGAGCCTGCCTTTAATCAAATGCAAGTTACCACTAATATTGGGTTGAGTTTTGCGCAAGGTATTCGTACTTTAATGCGCCAAGATCCAGACATTATTATGGTTGGTGAGATTCGAGATGTTGAAACAGCCGATATGGCTATTCAAGCGGCTTTAACTGGCCATTTAGTGTTATCAACGCTCCATACCAACGATGCCCCTTCTGCGGTAACGCGCTTATTAGATTTAGGTATTCCCTCTTATCTAATTCACTCTACCGTTCTAGGCATTATGGGACAACGTTTGGTCCGTACCTTATGCCCTGCGTGCAAAGCACCGACTGAAATAACGGATGCCGAATGGACATCAATTACACAGCCATTTAAGGCCACCAAACCA
>JBFJJY010000048.1:0-8377 GCA_041612055.1 Methylophilaceae bacterium
AATGTATCAAACGGCAATTGCTAAAATTAGCGATTTACAAGTCGCCCAATCGAGATTGCAACAACAAATTGCAAGTGAAAAACGGATTTTAACGCCTTCGGATGATCCGATTGCCGCATCCCGTGTACTAGAAATTTCACAGTCTCAAAGCATGAATAAGCAATATGGCAGTAATCGCCTTATTGCTAATACACATTTAACTGGCTTAGATAATTCTTTGGGTGCTATTACAGAACAACTGACCGTGGCACGCACGACCTTAGTTGGCAATGCTGGCACATTAAGTGCGGATCAACGCTCAGTGCTTTCCATCAATTTAAAGGCTTCATTAACCACTTTGGTCGGCTTTGCCAATGCAAAAGATGCACTAGGCAACTATATGTATGCGGGCTTCCAAAATGATGCCAAACCGTTTACTACTACAGCCGCTGGCGCCACTTATAATGGCGATAGTAATCAACTGTATATACAAGTAGCTGACCAAAGAAAAATGGCAGTAACAGTAACTGGAGATAGCGTCTTTAAAGCAGGCGGCAATGACATCTTTAAAACCTATAGTGATTTAACTGCCGTTTTAGATAACCCTGCATCTACCGATACTGATGTGACCAATGCTGTTGCAGCCGCGCTCGCCAGTATGGATAGTGCAATTAGCACTGTTGCCAACACACGTTCTGCGGTTGGGTCTAAATTAAATGAACTGGATGCGCTCAATCAATCTGGCGATAGCCGTGAATTACAATATGCTCAAGCCATGTCCGAGTTGCAAGATTTGGATTATGCGCAAGCACTCTCTGATTTATCACAACAACAAATCATTTTAGAAGCCGCGCAAAAAGCCTTTATCCAAACATCGGGATTATCGTTGTTTAAATTTATTGGTTAATCTAAAGCCGTCAATCCCATCACTTAAAGCGTTAAGTCTTTAACTCGCTGAATATCTTCTTGCAGATACATCACTTCACTTGCCCTTTTTAAGAGCAAGTGACTATGTATTGTGGCTTGCTTTTCCATTGCTGCATCGTTGCATTTCGCAAGTGCTTGAAGCGATGTTTGCAACATTGTTGCCACCTCTACCGAGCCAGCGCCATCACGCGCAATACTCGTAAACGCATCATCAAACAAATCCTCTAGCTTTACTTCTGGCACTTCTATCCGATTATAAATAATGGGACAGATTGCTTTATCCTCTAGTGGTTGTGCCCACTGCGTAAATAGGCGCGTTAATGTCGCAATAATACTAATAGCCGTTCCAGGGTCATTGACTGCAGGTGATAATGCACGGCATGCAATTTCAGACAGCACAATTAAGCCAAAGCTTGGATCAAAATCAAATAAGCGTTCACGACCGATTTGGAAGGCCTCTATGATTGCGCCATGTTCTAACGCATTGAGTGCTGCGTGTGCGGAGGTAATATATGCTAATGGCTCACAGCGCGTCACAAACTTTCCAGGCAATGCAACAATAGTCACTCGCGCTTCATGTTTTTCAGCCCACTGCTGAATGCTAGCAAGGTCAATATATTGAATATAGCCGACTGTAGCAGCAGTCACTTCTTTACCAATCACTGGCACGGCGCTTGTTGTTAATGCTTGTAAAGTAGGCGCAACTTTTAGTTTTGTCATGGCTTTGTTGGTTGCCTGCTCGACTTTATTGATGGTAGATGACATGCGGCCAAGCCGGGCAATACTATCCACCCACTTAACAAAAGTACTGATGACGAGAATAAAAACGAATAGCGTAACAATAAAGAGTGTGAATAAGCCTTCTTTCAAAAAATAATCATTCATCAGCGCGACCAAAGCCACGATGCTATAAATAAAAGCACCGATAAACATGGATAAAGCATTTTGTGATTGATCATCTGCAATCACTAACGAAAAGGCTCTGGGCGTTGCTGAAGACGCCGCTGACGAATAAGCAGTCACCATCGATGACACCGAAAAAGTAGCGATGACGAGCATACTTGCTGATAAAACAGACAGCAGTTTTTCTAACGAGTCATAGCTGATAGTTGGTAGCGAAAGACCACTCAGCAAAATCTCAGCACCTTTTGCTAGAAAAACCACACCAATCGAGCATAAACAAGCAATCAAGGGTCTGACCCACAATCGCTCTTTAAAACGGTTATATAAGTACTCAAAATAAGTAAACGGTAAGAAGGATTTCAAGTTCAGTTTCATATATTGTTGAGGCATTCGTTCATTAACACCAAAACATCATAACTTGATTTTATTCAACAGACCGTATTTTTTGCAGCGCTGTAGCTGAATGAGCGGCGACTAGTAACGAAGCATAAGGCGCGACTGTAGAGATTTTATGTTGGATTATTTGTCACTGCGGGCACAGCAATCTCTTGCATATACTGCAGACTCTCTTGCACGATCTGCTTCATCGGCAACAACATACCTTGCAATGCCAATGCCAACACCAAGAAGCCTATGGACAAGGTTAGCGGAAAACCAATACCAAATAAATTGAGTTGCGGTGCTGTTCTAGTCAAAATACCAAGCGCCATATTAGTGACCAGTAATGCGGTCACCGCTGGAAGCGCCAATAACAGACCTGCACTAAAAATAGTAGCGCCCCAATCAACGATTTTCATGGGGCTAATGCCTGCGCCATCAATCGTGATTGGCATGGTCACAAAACTCTGTACCAAAGCACTGACTATTATCAAATGTCCATCTAGGCTTAAAAAAACTAGCATCAATAACATACTCAAAAATTGACTGATTGCAGTGTTTTGTCCTTGTGTTTGCGGATCAAAAAAGGTGGCAAAACCCAAACCCATACTCATTCCAATCAGCTGCCCTGCGATGCCGATTGCGGCAAAAACAAGCCGTACACTAAATCCCATGGCTAAGCCAATAATCAATTGTTGGATGAGGATTAATAAGCCTTGTAAAGAGAAAATTTCGAACGGTGGAATTGCTGGCAGAGTTGGAATAATGGTAAAGGTTAACACTAACCCAATGCCTAATTTTATGCGCATTGGAACTGCTCTATCACTGAGGATTGGTACTGTTGCCATCACCCCTAAAACTCTGGTTAATGGCCATAGCAAGCTGATAATCCAACTATTAATAAGCTCACTACTGATTGAAACCATGCTGAGCGACCTATCTTAACGTCACTTAATGTGCCATTGCTGGAATATTAGTAAACACCAAATGCATATAATCAACTAAGGTTGTGAGCATCCATGGTCCCGCAATCAATAGCACGGCAAATACCCCAATTAACTTAGGAATAAAGGAAAGTGTCGCCTCATTAATTTGGGTCGCTGCTTGAAAAATACTGACAATCAAACCAATCATCAACACGGTTAGCAGCATGGGGCCCGCTACTAATAAAGTAATTTCCATGGCATTTCTGCCGTAATCCATCACGCTTTCTGGTGTCATCATATTGCTACCCTAATCTTTCGTTTATCTTAGTAAAAGCTTTGTACTAAAGAGCCCATCATTAATTGCCAACCATCGACCAATACAAACAACATTAATTTAAACGGTAGCGAGACAATGGCAGGTGAAACCATCATCATTCCCATTGCCATCAGCACACTGGCAACCACCATATCAATGATTAAGAAAGGGATAAAAATAGCAAACCCAATTTGAAAGGCTGTTTTCAATTCGCTTGTAATAAAAGCGGGCACTAACACACGCAAAGGAACTTCTTCTGCTGTTTTTATGGCTTTTAACTGCACCATGTTGGCAAATAACATCAAATCAGCTTCTCTTGTTTGCTTTAACATAAAGCCTTTTAGCGGTACTACACCTTTTTCTAAAGCCTCTTGCATGGTAATTTTGTTCTCAGACAAAGGCTGATATGCCTCTGCATAAATCTTGTCGATTACTGGCGTCATGACGAACATTGTTAAAAACAATGCTAAGCCGATCATGACTTGATTCGGTGGCGCTGATTGGGTACCTAACGCTTGTCTGAGTAAGGAAAGTACAATAATAATGCGGGTGAAGCCCGTCATCATGAGTAATGCAGCAGGTAAAAATGTCAGTGACGTTAATAAAATTAATGTCTGTAAACTAAGCGAGTAGTCTTGCCCACCCGTTGCTGAAGGCGTGGTGTTAATTAAAGGTAAGCTATTTTCTGCCCAAGCTGTGATTGGTAATAACCATAAGCCAATCAACAACAGAATGGACGTTAATTTATAGTGTCTCATGACTATTGTTTCTTCTTAGCAAGTCTTGCTTTTGCATTGTCAGCTGATTTTTTCAACCACTCTGAGAACGGTTTTGTAATGGGATGCATAGCGACTTCTGAGGCATTAGCTGTATTCATTGCTGTAGCAAGCGTGTCAGCGTCAATCTCTAAATTGGCAATAGCACTGACCTGACCTTGTGCAACGCCCACGACTAACCAACGATTAGCAACTTCGAGCACCACCACACGCTCGCGTGAACCAACGCTAACACCGCCAACCAACTTGATGGCAGAGTTTTGTGTCACTGCATTCGGCAGCATACGTTTGGCCAACCAGCTAATCAGTGCCATCACAATCAATACCACCGCTAGGCCAAGCACCATTTTTAAAATACTACTAGTCGGTGATGGCGCTACAGCGCCAGCGGCCCATACATTTGTTTGATAAGCAAACAGTATTACCAATGCAATAAAGCGAAGATTCATGTTAGTGGTTCATTCCATTATTTATTGATTTTACGGATGCGTTCTGCAGGCGTAATAATGTCAGTGAGACGAATACCAAACTTGTCATTCACAACCACAACCTCACCTTGTGCAATCAAACAACCATTGACCAACACGTCCATCGGTTCACCCGCTAATCCATCTAACTCCACTACTGAACCTTGGGCTAATTGCAGTAAATTCTTAATCGCAATTTTTGTGCGTCCAAGCTCAACGGTCAGTTGCACAGGGATATCTAAAATAAAATCGATATCATTTTCTGTTTCTGTTTCAATATTTTTGCCGTTCAACTCAGTAAAAACTTGCGCTTCTGCCTTCGATGCAGCCATCGCATTCTCAGATGCAGATTGCTCAGCCATGGCATCACCCCAGTCAGCTTCACCACCTGCTTCTGCAGCTGCTTGTTCCGCCATTGCATCACCCCAATCCGCTGCACCTTCTTCAGCGGGCGTGCTCACGGCTTCTTCTGTATCAGTCGCCATATGATTCTCCTTTAATATATTCAGTTGCGTTTGATCTCAGCAGCTTTTGCACACGCAAAGCATACTGTCCATTGAACAATCCATATTTGCATCGCATCACAGGAATATTGTCGACGACCGCATCCACCTCTTCATTAATCATCAGAGGAATCACATCGCCTACTTTCAAATCCAGCACTTGGTGCAAAGTTAATTTTTGCTTGGCTAAGTCAGCCACAATCTCTACCTCTGCTGCTTGGATTTGCTGTGTCATCAACCTTACCCAGCGCTTATCAATACCCAATACTTCACCTTGCATACTAGATGTCAGCATGTCTTTAATCGGCTCTAACATTGAGTAAGGGAAACAGAAATGCATTTCACCGCCGACATCGCCCAGCTCTACCGTGAACGTAATTGCAACAACCACTTCATTTGGTGTGGCAATATTGGCAAACTGCGTGTTCATTTCAGAACGAATATATTCAAATTCGATGGGATAGACAGGCTCCCAAGATTTTTGATAGGTTTCGAACAAGATATCTAAAACACGGCGAATAATACGTTGCTCGGTCTGCGTAAATTCACGACCTTCGACACGGGTATGAAAACGGCCATCTCCACCAAACATATTATCAACCATCAAGAAAGCTAGCGATGGATCTAGTACGATTAAACCAGTACCGCGTAATGGCTTCATGTGCACAAGGTTTAGATTGGTCGGCACAACCAAGTTTCGAACAAAATCGCTGTATTTAGAAATACGAACCGGACCGACTGAAATTTCAACTGAGCGTCTTAAGAAATTGAACAAGCCAATGCGCAGCAAACGCGTAAATCGTTCATTAATAATCTCTAGCGTTGGCATACGCCCACGCACAATACGCTCTTGTGTTGCTAAGTCATAAGGACGTACCTTGGATGGGTCGTTGTCCTCGACTTTAGCGTCGTCTTCATCGCCATTAACGCCTTTTAATAAGGCATCAACTTCATCTTGAGATAAAAAGCTATCTGACATCATTTATACAATCATGTTAATTATTGAATAACAAACGAAGTAAAAAAGGTCTCTTTCACTGTCAGCGGTTTTCCACCCTCTGTATAAGGCTCATTAATCTGTTCTGTCAGCTCTTGACCCAATGCCTTCTTACCTTCCATGTCTGAAATTTCGCTCGCCAATTTACTGGTTAGTATCATCAACACGCGATTACGCACCTGTGGCATATATTGCTCTAACATGTCTGCATCGGACTTTTCGCTTGCATTTAACGTAATATCAACCTGCAGATATTTATCCCCTTCGTCTGGATTGAGGTTGACGGTAAAGGTATCAAGCTTGACAAAAACAGGGGCTTTCGACTCTACCTCATGCTTTTCTTCAGCCTTAGCTTGTTCGCCATCGGCATGACCACCGCTGGTTAATAGCCAAGCAGCAACAGCGCCGCCAATCAGTAATACAACAGCGGCAATAATAATGATGAGCTTTTTATTAGATTTCTTAGGTGCAGCACCTTCTTCTGCGACCTCTTCAACTTCAGGTTGTTGTGCCATATTATTTCCTTTTAATAAAACCATTCATGCTGTGAATGATTCATTATCTAGAAACTTGAGGCAAATAGATGCGTGGAATAGAGAGGGAAAATACGTCTTATTATGAATATTTAATCAAAGCCACCCAAATCGTGCGTGATTGCTGCTAACAATGGTCGAAAAAACTGACAACAATAACAAACATTTAGATTTAGACTTGTCGAATAGCTGAATTAGAAACCCAAACTATCAAGCAAATCATCTACTTGCGCCTGATTAGCAACCACATTATCGGCTTTTTCTGGTGCAATTTGCGGTCCATTTAACAAGCTATTACTTTCAGGCGCAGCAACCGGTTTATTAGGGGCAAAATCAACCAATGTCCTTACTAGCTCTTGTTCAATCATATGGGCGAGCTCGGTAATTTTTTTGATGACTTGACCTGTCAAATCTTGGAAATCTTGTGCCATCATAATTTCCATTAGCTGCGCTTTGGTCGCATTTGAATTTTCTGTGGTTTGCTTTAAAAAAACCAATGTCGCTTCCGCAGTTTCGTTATATTCTGATTTCAGCGAGGGCGTTTTCATGACTTCTTTCCAACGCGCCTCTAACTCAGCGGCCTGAGTGGTGATGCTATCTTGTAATGGGTTGGCGATATCGGTTGCATTCAACACACGATCTGCTGCCTGCTCAGTCATGGTTGCCACATAATTCAATCGGTCACGTGCATCAGGAATGCCTTGTGCGGCTTTTTCTATCATTTTATCAATGCCAAGCTCGCGCAAGCTTTCATGCAAACCTCGCGTCATCTGTCCGATGCGATGCAGCATTTCATTTTCTTTATCTGATTTGTCGGCTGACATCACATCGTGCTCGTCATTGATCACTTTATTATTATCATCCTTCATTACGAACCCTTTGATTATCCGATTTTTTCAAATATTTTTGATAATTTTTCATCCAATGTTGCTGCAGTAAATGGCTTCACAACATAGCCGTTTGCACCCGCTTGGGCGGCTGCAATGATGTTTTCCTTTTTCGCTTCTGCAGTCACCATCAATACTGGCAATGAGGCCAAGGTACTGTCTTTGCGAATGTTTTGTAACATCGTCAGTCCATCCATATTCGGCATATTCCAATCAGAAACGACAAAATCAAAGCCGCCTCCTTTTAATTTATTTAAGCCGTCAACGCCATCTTCTGCCTCTTCAACATTGCTGTATCCAAGTTCTTTCAGCAGATTTCTCACAATTCTGCGCATGGTTGAAAAGTCATCAACCACTAAAAATTTTGTATTCGGATCTGCCATGCCTTACTCCAATAAAATATCTAACTGCACTTAACGCTCGTACCATATAAGTGCTACTCAAAATGATGTTCTGTCATATTAATTATCGGCCAACACATCAAAAACTTTAATGCCGAACAAGCCATAAAATACCGCTTAACTCTATGATTAAACCCAGTGACAATTAAACTCGTAGCGCTCTCGAGCCACTGGCGGTTAGTTGTGCAAATACCGCTTTTGGCAAATCATTCAGTGGCAATATTTCTTGTACGCCGCCATGCGCAATGGCCTCTCTTGGCATACCAAATACCACACAACTTGATTCGTCCTGTGCAAAGTTATAAGCGCCTGCATGCTTCATATTCGCCATGCCCGCTGCGCCATCTTTGCCCATGCCAGTCATAATGACACCTATCGCATTCT
>JBFJJY010000049.1:0-8364 GCA_041612055.1 Methylophilaceae bacterium
ATCGCATGGTGATGGAAGATGATCCATTTGTCTTGATTGAAGGCATGACCATTGCTGGCATCGCCGTTGGCGCAACCCAAGGTTATATTTATTTGCGGAGTGAGTACCCGCATGCGCTCCATATCCTTAATGAAGCGATTGCTAAAGCGCATGCGGCTGGATATTTGGGTGATGATATCTGTGGTTCAGGCAAAAGCTTTCACATGGAAGTCCGCCGTGCTGCGGGCGCTTATGTCTGTGGCGAAGAAACTTCATTATTAGAAAGTTTGGAAGGTAAACGTGGTTTGGTTCGCTTTAAACCGCCATTGCCTGCCATAGAAGGTTTATTTGGGAAACCAACCGTCGTCAACAATGTCATAACTTTAGCGACAGTGCCTATTATCCTAGATAAAGGCGCACAATATTATGCTGACTATGGCATGGGACGCTCACGCGGTACATTGCCGATTCAGTTAGCAGGTAATATTAAACGTGGTGGTTTGGTTGAATTGGCTTTTGGCGCTACATTAAGAGAGCTACTCTATGATTATGGTGGTGGCTCAGCAAGTGGTAGACCAATACGAGCGGTACAAGTAGGCGGACCATTAGGCGCTTATCTACCTGAGAGCCAGTTTGATACGCCTGTGGATTATGAATCGTTTGCTAAATTGTGGGCAGTATTAGGTCATGGCGGTATTGTGGCTTTTGATGATACGGTGAATATGGCCAAGATGGCGCGTTATGTTTTTGAGTTTTGCTCGATTGAAAGCTGTGGCAAATGCACGCCTTGCCGTATCGGTGCAACACGAGGTGTGGAAGTGATGGATAAAATTACATCAGGAAAAGACCATGCAAAAAATATACAAGTTTTACGAGACTTGTCTGACACCATGCTCAACGGCTCGCTATGCGCTTTGGGCGGTATGACGCCTTACCCAGTGATGAGTGCATTGAATCATTTTGCTGAAGATTTTGGCTTAGACAAAAAGCTTAACGAACAAGAGGGTGTCGCTTAAGCGCGACAAAGGATAGCATCATGGATGATATTAAATATACCGCAACAAAACCGAATGTCTTGAAATACGATCCTGAAAAAGACTACGGAACGCCGAAAAAAGATAGCGCAACGTTAGTGACGCTCAATATTGATGGTGTTGATGTCACGGTGCCAGAAGGCACTTCCATTATGCATGCTGCGCAATTAAGTGGTGTCACTGTGCCAAAGCTGTGTGCGACTGACTCACTGGAGCCATTTGGTTCATGTCGTCTATGTTTGGTTGAGATTGAAGGCCGACGCGGCATGCCTGCTTCGTGTACTACACCAGTAGCTGAAGGCATAAAAGTTAAAACGCAAACTAAAGCATTGGCGGATACACGTCGTGGCGTGATGGAGTTGTATATCTCAGACCATCCGCTGGATTGTTTAACTTGTTCTGCTAATGGCGATTGTGAATTACAGGATATGGCGGGTGCAGTTGGTCTGCGTGAAGTGCGTTATGGCTATGAAGGCGAGAACCATTTAAAAGCCGAAAAAGACGAAAGCAATCCTTACTTCACTTTTGATCCGTCCAAATGTATTGTTTGTTCGCGTTGTGTTAGAGCATGTGAGGAAACACAAGGTACTTTTGCATTAACAATACAAGGGCGTGGCTTTGAAAGTAAAGTTTCGGCAGGTAATCAAGACTTTATGGACTCTGAATGCGTGTCTTGTGGTGCATGTGTGCAAGCGTGTCCGACCGCAACATTGATGGAAAAAACCGTGATTGAAGCGGGAACACCAGAGCACAAAGTGACCACAACCTGTGCTTATTGTGGTGTTGGTTGCAGCTTTGATGCAGAGATGAAGGGTGATGAAGTGGTGCGCATGACACCGAATAAAGAAGGTGGCGCTAATCACGGACACTCCTGTGTGAAAGGCCGTTTTGCTTGGGGTTATGCAACGCATCAAGACCGCATTACCACGCCAATGATCCGTAAAAGTATTCATGATGAATGGCAACAAGTGGGTTGGGATGAAGCCATTGCCTATGCGGCAAGCGAGATTAAACGGATTCAAACAAAGTATGGGAAAGATGCGGTTGGTGGTATTACCTCATCACGCTGCACCAATGAAGAAGTCTATGTTACGCAAAAATTAGTACGTGCTGTTTTTGGTAGTAATAACGTCGATACTTGTGCACGTGTTTGCCATAGCCCAACGGGTTATGGGCTTAAGCAAACATTGGGTGAGTCAGCAGGGACACAGACCTTTGACTCAGTTATGCAGTCAGATGTCATATTTGTCATTGGTTCAAATCCAACTGATGCGCATCCAGTGTTTGGCTCTCAAATGAAACGCCGTTTACGAGAAGGTGCTAAGCTAATTGTGGCCGATCCGCGTGCGATTGATTTGGTTGAAAGTTCACCTCATGTTCGTGCCGATTATCATTTGAATTTACGTCCTGGGACTAATGTTGCTCTGCTTTCAGCCATGTCGCACGTTGTGGTGACAGAAGGTTTGGTGCAAGAAGATTTTGTTAAAGCGCGTTGTGAGTGGGATTCATTCACCTTATGGCGTGATTTTGTGGCTAAACCTGAAAACTCACCTGAGGCTCTAGAAAAAGATCTTGGGGTTGCAGCAGAAAAAGTCCGCGAAGCGGCAAGACTCTTTGCGACAGGTGGTAACGCAGCTATTTACTATGGCTTAGGCGTTACTGAACATAGTCAAGGTTCGACTGCTGTGATGGCCATTGCCAATTTAGCGATGGCAACAGGTAATGTTGGTCGCGAAGGCGTTGGTGTTAACCCAATGCGCGGACAAAATAACGTGCAAGGCTCATGTGATATGGGTTCTATGCCGCATGAGTTTCCAGGTTATCGCCATGTGAATGACGATGAAGCACGTGCAGAATTTGAACAGGCTTGGGGTGTTTCACTCAGCGCAGACCCAGGCTTGCGAATCCCCAATATGTTAGATTTAGCAGCAGAAGGTAGCTTTAAAGCACTTTACTGCGTCGGTGAAGATATTGCGCAATCGGACCCTGATACTACGCATGTGACGCATGCATTAGAAAGTATGGAATGCGTGATTGTGCAAGATTTGTTCTTGAATGAA
The DNA here is from genome assembly GCA_041612055.1 of Methylophilaceae bacterium. Taxonomy (GTDB): domain Bacteria; phylum Pseudomonadota; class Gammaproteobacteria; order Burkholderiales; family Methylophilaceae. The sequence continues at coordinate 3,074 of JBFJJY010000049.1, forward strand.
ACGGCCATGTTTGCCCATGTGTTTTTCCCTGGCGCATCATTTCTAGAGAAAAATGGTACGTTTACCAACGCTGAGCGTCGCATATCACCAGTACGCAAAGTGATGGCGCCAAAAAATGGCATGGAAGATTGGGAAATTACAGCGAAGCTTTCTGAAGCTTTAGGCTACCCGATGCAATACAGCCATGCCAGCGATATCATGGATGAAATTGCTGAGCTGACACCAACGTTTAAAGGCGTGAGCTTTAAAAAATTAGATGAGCTTGGCAGTATACAATGGCCTTGCAATGATGAGGCACCAATCGGAACGCCGACTATGCACGTAGATGAGTTTGTGCGTGGCAAAGGTAAATTCTTTATTACCCAATATGTGCCAACTTCGGAAAAAGTAAATGGTAAATATCCATTGATTCTAACCACGGGACGTATTTTGAGCCAGTATAACGTCGGCGCGCAATCTCGCCGTACACAGAATGTTGCATGGCACCATGAAGATGTGGTTGAGATGCATCCTCATGATGCGGAAGAGCGTGCCATTCAAGAAGGGGATTGGGTTGGTATAACCAGTCGTTCAGGAGAAACGGTATTACGAGTGAAAATTACTGAGCGCGTGCAACCAGGCGTGGTTTATACGACGTTCCATCATCCAGAATCAGGTGCAAATGTGATTACCACGGATAACTCAGATTGGGCGACGAATTGTCCTGAGTATAAAGTGACTGCGGTGCAGGTGAAAAAAGTAAATCAGGTATCAGATTGGCAAAAAGAATATAAAACGTTTAGTAAAGCCCAAATTGAATTAACAGGTGTTTTACCAGCGAAACCTGCAGTTATTGAATAATGGAGAAAACAAGGTTCGCAACAGCCATTAGCGCGCCAGCACGGGAATATACGATACAACGTTGGAAAGATGGCGCGTTAACGACCACGACTGACCAGCTTGCCGAAGAAGTGCCGGTAGCGCTGGTTTATAACGGTGTGTCACATGCTGTCATGTTAGCAACCCCGCAAAATTTAGAAGAATTCGCGTTAGGTTTCTCAATAACAGAAGGTATTTTGCAAAATAAAAGTGAGCTGTATGGGGTTGAGCTGCAATGGCAAGAAAATGGGATTGAGTTGCAGTTAGATATTGCCAGTGAACGATTTGCTTTGCTAAAAGAGCGAAGACGGAATATGGCAGGGCGCACTGGCTGTGGTTTGTGTGGTGCTGAAAGTTTGTCGCAAGTGTTTCATTTGCCAAAGCTGAGTCAATCATTAACGCATCACCAACTCAGTATGCGTAGTGTTTTTAAAGCACATGATGATATTCGAGCAAAACAAGATTTGCAGCAATTGACAGGAGCAACACATGCCTGTGCTTGGGCGGACGCTTCTGGAGTTATTCAATATGTCAGAGAAGATGTGGGTAGGCATAATGCGTTAGATAAGCTGATTGGTGTGTTGCATCAGCAAGATGTGCGAGGCGGTTTTATTTTAACCTCTAGTCGTGCGAGTTATGAAATGGTACAAAAAATCGCGGTTGCTGGTTTTGATATATTAGCGGCAATTTCTGCGCCAACTGGTTTGGCGGTAAGAATTGCAGAAGAATATGGCATTACTTTATTAGGTTTTGTCAGAGAACAACAATATGTGGCATATAGTCATGCCAATCGAATAATAGAATAGGTGTTGCATGGAAACGGAAAAATTAATCTCAATGGCTAATCAAATCGGTGACTTTTTTGAAGCCTATCCGAGTGATGCAGAAGCAACACAAGGGATAGCTAACCATTTGCATAGTTTTTGGAACTCGGTGATGATTCAATCGATTGTAAAGCATGTCGAGCAAAATAGTGGGCAGGGCTTGCATCCTAAAGTGATTGACGCTATTAAGCAGCATCTTGCTTAAGTAAGATGGCGTTTTTTTCAGCAAGCACGCTTATTATTCCGCTTATTTTCTTCGCTGCGTTGCTCTACGCTTCAGTAGGGCATGGTGGCGCGTCTGGTTACTTAGCTGTCATGGCATTGTTAAGTGTTGCCCCAGAAAGTATGCGGCCTGCTGCACTTGTCTTAAATGTACTGGTTAGTGGTATCGCGCTGTATAAATTTTATCAAGTGAAAGCTTTTTCGTGGCAATTGTTATTGCCCATTATTGCAGGATCGATTCCTTTGGCTTTTGTTGGCGGCCTCATTTCATTGCCTTCCTCTATTTATAAACCGATTGTTGGAGTGGTATTGATTGTTGCAGCTTGGCAAATATTTAGTCGTGCTAAATTCATTCCGAGCAAAATACAACAGAGTCCTTCTAAAGTGGCTTTGGTCAGTATGGGGGCAGTGTTAGGATTACTATCTGGCTTGACTGGCGTTGGTGGCGGTATTTTTTTAAGCCCAATCTTAATTCTGATGAACTGGGCAGAAACTAAAATGATATCGGGCATCGCCGCTGCGTTTATTTTGGTCAACTCTTTGTCTGGATTGGCGGGTGTGTTAACGCAAAGCTATGAGTTGCCAGCAGGGCTAATATTTTGGGCGTTCGCTGCAGTCGCTGGTGGCCTCATTGGTGCTGAGTATGGTAGTCGTCGTCTTGCTAATCCAACCATTAGACAGCTGCTTGCTTTGGTGCTCGTTGTCGCGGGCATTAAAATGGTCTTAACCGCTTAGTGCATTTGTTGAAATAATCTAAAACTTTCTTTACGTTCGCTTATGCGTTTGCCACTCCAAATTTGCTGCCAATCATCGCCAAGGGCAATTTCTTTTGGGTTCTTGTCATCCTGAATCAGATATAAGTCACAGTTTTTACTGTCTTCAGAGAAGGAAGCGTAAGTTTTAATGTTGACATAATAATGGAGCAATTCACGCTGTGAATCGCCAACGCTTTCTTGTGCAACACAAGAGTACTCTGACGGTAAGTGATTCTTTAAACTAACAAAAACATCTCGATAGCTGCGGGCAGAGTCAATCATAGGTAACCATAATGTCATGAGCAATGTCCAGACAAAAGTCATACCGATGGCCCAATTGGTTGCAGCTGCGCGATTAGAGTGTTGTGCACGCAAAGCAGTAAACAACCAAATGGTCGTAATCGCTGAGGCGGCTGTAAAAGCAAATACATCAAAATTAAGTTGTGTGAGTCCAGATAAAAAGATGAGCCGCTCTTTTAGTTTAATCGGGTTTCCTGACATCATTGCACCCCAGCCTAACCAGATTAAAAAGCCCATGAACCCAAATAGAATTAAGCCAAACCAATTCAATGCACCAGCTGCGCCTCGTTTTAAGGTTTCTATACTGCCGCTGGCTAATGCCGTGAGTGGAATCAGCAGTGGCATCGCATAAATGTCTCTACTTTCACCTAGGAAGCCAATGGTGGTGTATGCAGCAATTAGGAAGACAATACACAGTTGAAATTTGGCTTGATTGAATAATCGTGAGCGATAGCGCCACAAACCCCATATCGCTAAAGGGAGCGATGGCCATGCATACCATAGCAACATATTTAAAAAGTAAAGATGGGATGACTGGCTAGCGTTTGCTAGCGATAATGACCACCAGTCATGAAGTAGCGATGGCGCAATATTCATACAAAGCAATACCCAGCCAAGAATCAGTGGGCTGGCTATTAACATGGCGATACCAACTACTTTTGCAAAACTATGAGTGCGCCAATGTTTAAAAAGCAAGGGTAGCACAATGCAAGTCAGCAAGACCATGGATATTGGGAGCAAACCTGTCGATAAAAAGCCAATAGCCATGCCTAAGCCCAATAAAACACTGGCTCTATAGGGGCGTCTTCTAGCAAGTGCGAGCACATAAAAGCAAGCCGCAATGCCTGTTAAAGCCGACATTTCTGGTGTAATGGTATGGGCGCTAATGACTAGGCCAATAGAGCTGATAAAGATAAAAGAGGTTTGTCGTCCAAAGCCTTTACCCCATAGCTCTCTGCCTGTCATGCCTATAACCGTGAGTGTCAGAAGCATCCATAACCCAGTAGCGAGACGTGCTCCATCATGTAACGGTAGGAAATGACTTAGCGCTTTTGCCGTTAATGCGGCACTGATGTAATACAGTGGTGGGTTGGATAATGCATTACTACTGGCAGGCGTTGGTATTAAATAGTTGTCATTATCCAGCACATTTTTGATTGTGCTAATCGCATTAGACTCAAGAGGCTTCCATGGTTCGTGACCAATCAAGCCCATCAGCAACCAAACCGCACATAATAAGATCAGTAGACGTATTTTTGCGCGCTCTCCTACCCGGGCGGGTGGGGTTGCCATATTGCCTTGCCAGTCATGCTCAAGATTAAAGCGCATATTGTATGATTATTAGTTAAGCTATCTAATTCTAACATTGTGGTGATGTTGTATGGTTTATAGCCATAAAAAAAGGCAGCGATGCTGCCTTTTATCAACATAAAGCGATTTGCTTACATGCCATATTTTTTACGGAACTTATCAACACGGCCAGCGGTATCCAGAATCACTTGCTTACCAGTGTAGAATGGATGAGATTTTGATGAAACCTCAATTTTAACCAATGGATACTCATTACCATCTTCCCACTTGATTGTATCTTTAGCAGCAATGGTTGAGCGTGTTATAAAGCTAAAATCTGCACCAATGTCTTGGAACACGACTTCTCTGTATTCAGGGTGGATGCCATCTTTCATAATATAACCTTATCTTTGTTGTTAGCTGCTAGAGCAACTAAAATTAAATTCTTTTTCGAGAACTCAGCATTCTATTGCTTTTTATAAGTCTAAGCAAGTGAAAATATTGACTTTAAGCTGTTTTAGCTGCGGCGCATGCTGTCAAAGAAGTCAGCATTATTTTTTGTTTGCTTGATTTTATCGAGCAAGAACTCCATTGCTTCCAAATCGTCCATAGGATAAAGCAATTTACGAAGTACCCAGATTTTTTGCAATACATCTTTTTCGATGAGTAATTCTTCACGGCGCGTACTTGATTTATTGACATTGATCGCAGGATAAATGCGTTTTTCAGCCATGCGGCGATCCAAATGAATCTCCATATTGCCTGTGCCTTTAAACTCTTCGTAAATCACATCATCCATACGTGAGCCAGTATCAACAAGTGCTGTTGCAATAATGGTCAATGAGCCGCCTTCTTCGATATTACGTGCTGCACCAAAAAAGCGTTTCGGCTTGTGTAACGCATTGGCATCTACACCACCAGTCAACACTTTACCGGATGATGGAATGACCGTATTGTAAGCGCGGGCTAAACGCGTAATAGAATCTAATAGAATCACGACATCTTTTTTGTGTTCGACTAAACGTTTTGCTTTTTCTAATAC
>JBFJJY010000050.1:0-8309 GCA_041612055.1 Methylophilaceae bacterium
CATTAGAAACAGATTTTGAAAAACCATCCTCGATTCAACATTAATGGTTTATACGCCGTTACCCCAGATATTACCGACACTAAACAATTAATCACAAAAGTACAATCGGTATTAAAAGGCGGCGCTTGTTTATTACAATACCGCAATAAACAAGCTGACGCTGCGTTACGGCTTAAGCAGGCAAAGGCACTGCTAACGGTTTGTCGAGATTATCAAGTGCCGTTGATTATTAATGATCATGCCACTTTATGTGCTGAGATAGATGCGGATGGTTTACATCTAGGCGCCGAGGATTGTCAGTTAACTAAGGCGCGAAAATTGCTTGGTAACAGTAAGATAATTGGTATTTCGTGTTATAACCAGCTTGCTTTAGCACAAAAAGCGCAAGCAGACGGTGCAGATTACGTTGCTTTTGGTGCATGTTTTGCTTCTGACACCAAACCCAATGCGGTAAAAGCGCCGTTGACTTTATTTGCTGAAGCAAGGCAATCAATCAACATTCCTATGATTGGCATTGGTGGCATTACCTTAAAAAATGCTAGGCAAGTAAAAGAAGCTGGAGCCAATGCAATGGCTGTTATTGCTGCGCTTTTTGATACCGATAGTATTGAAGAAACCAGCCAACAATTTAATTTAATTTTTAAGTGATAACGATATAATCCACACCATGACTTCACAAAATCAAATACTGTTCGAACAATCTCAACGTCTGATTCCAGGTGGCGTTAACTCGCCTGTACGCGCTTTTCGTAGCGTGGGGGGCACCCCCATTTTCTTCAAAAAAGGCTTGGGCTCTAAGCTTTGGGATGTCGATGGTAAAGAATACATCGATTACATTAACTCTTGGGGGCCAATGATTGTTGGCCATGCACATCCGCAAGTGATTGAAGCAGTGCAAGCCGTTGCTGCCAATAGTTTATCGTTTGGCGCGCCGACAGGTTTAGAGCTGGAAATGGCAGAGATGATAAACAAGCTGGTGCCCAGTATGGAGCAGGTACGCTTAGTGAGCTCTGGCACAGAGGCTACGATGAGTGCCATTCGGGTTGCGCGTGGCTATACTGGACGTAGCAAACTCGTGAAATTCGAAGGTTGTTATCACGGCCATGCCGATTCTTTATTAGTGAAAGCAGGTTCAGGTCTGCTGACATTTGGTGAGCCAGATTCGGCTGGCGTGCCTGCCGAAGTGGCCGCCAATACATTAACTTTGCCATATAACGATGTTGAGCAGTTGGAAGCTTTGTTTAAACAGTCAGGTGATGAGATTGCTTGTGTGATTATTGAGCCAGTCGTCGGCAATATGAATTTGGTTAAACCAAAACAGACGTTCTTAAAAGCATTGCGTGAGTTGTGTACCCAATATGGAGCAGTGCTCATTTTTGATGAAGTGATGACGGGCTTCCGCGTACATTTAGGTGGTGCGCAAGCGCTGTATGGTATCAAGCCGGACATGACAACGTTAGGCAAAGTAATTGGTGGTGGTTTGCCAGTAGGTGCTTTTGGTGGCCGCAAAGAGATTATGTCTGGGTTAGCGCCGCTTGGTAAAGTGTATCAGGCAGGTACTCTATCTGGAAATCCAGTAGCAGTGACAGCGGGTCTCAAGACTTTGGAACTGATTCAGGCACCTGGTTTTCATGAAAAATTAACCGCACAAACGCAAAAATTGGTTGATGGTTTAATGGCTGCAGCAAAAAAAGTGGGCGTTACCTTCAGTGCACAAAGTGTAGGAGGCATGTTCGGCTTATATTTCAGTGAGACATGTCCAACTTGTTTTGATGAGGTAATGGCATCGGATAAAGCGGCTTTTAATGTCTTTTTCCACAGCATGTTAGAAAGTGGAATATATCTTGGACCATCAGCTTTTGAGGCTGGATTTGTTTCTGCAGCCCACACGGATGCGGATATTGCGGCGACAGTAGCGGCGGCAGAAAAAGCTTTTCAGGTAATTTTATCCACAAAATAATCCTAAAAATGCGCTATGTGATTGATAGTAAGCGTATTTAACGGTATTATTTAAGGTTCCGCTAAATGTACAGTAATGCTTGAGAATAGAGTAATGAATACACACAATGCAATTAATCAGCAGGATTCTAAATTGACTAGATCGACACGAGTAACATCGACGCCAGAAAAGCAAGGTTTGTATAGCCCTGGCAATGAGCATGACGCATGCGGCGTTGGCTTTGTTGCCCATATCAAAGGCAAAAAAAGTCATCAAATCGTTCAGCAAGGTTTAGAGCTGTTAACGAATTTAACGCACCGTGGTGCGACAGGATATGACCCTAAGCTCGGTGATGGTGCTGGTCTGCTCATGCAAATTCCAGATGCTTTTATGCGTGAAGAGGCGGCAAAACTCAATATTGAACTGCCAGCAGTTGGTCAATATGCTGTTGGTAACTTGTTTTTACCGCAAGTCTCTAGCAACAGAGCGCAATGCGAAGGTGTGATTGAAAACATTCTTCAAGAAGAAGGTCAAGTATTGCTAGGCTGGCGTGATGTACCCGTGGACAATAGCAATATTGCCGAAGCGGCACGTGATGTTGAGCCAATGATGCGCCAGCTATTTATTGGTAGCACGTTCGACGACCCTAATGCATTCGAGCGCAAATGTTATGTGATGCGTAAGCGTATCGAACATGCGGTTCGCGCGTTGAACATTCAAGACAATGCTTATTTTTATATTCCGTCACTTTCTTCACGCACCATTGTTTACAAAGGCATGTTGTTAGCGAATGAAGTGGGTGTTTATTATAAAGATTTGACAGATGAGCGTGTTGTATCTGCATTGGCTTTAGTGCATCAACGTTTCTCAACCAATACTTTCCCTTCATGGCACTTGGCGCATCCTTTCCGCATGATTGCGCACAATGGCGAAATTAATACGGTACAAGGCAATGTTAACTGGATGAAAGCGCGTCATGCCGCAATGCATTCTGAGTTATTAGGTGATGATTTAGAAAAAGTATGGCCATTGATTGTGCCAGGTCGTTCAGATTCTGCTTGTTTTGATAACTGTTTAGAGTTGTTGGTTGCTGGTGGTTATAGTGTGCCGCATGCCATGATGATGATGATTCCGGAAGCATGGAATGAAAAAACCATCATGGATGATGATAGACGTGCTTTCTACGAATATCATGCCGCGATTATGGAGCCATGGGACGGTCCAGCGGCAGTTGCCTTTACAGATGGCAAGATTATTGGCGCCACCCTTGACCGTAATGGTTTACGTCCAGCGCGTTACTTAGTTACCGATGATGACATTGTAATGATGGCTTCTGAAATGGGTGTATTGACCTTCCCAGAAGAAAAAATCATCAAAAAATGGCGTCTGCAACCTGGCAAAATGTTAATGATTGATATGGAGCAAGGTCGAATTGTTGATGATGAAGAAGTAAAAAGTGCATTAACGACCGCCAAGCCTTATCGTCAATGGATTGATGAAACACGTTACAACATTAGTGATTTGCCTAAAGTTGAAGCCAACTATGAGTTAAAAGCGAGTTTGCTCGATACGCAACAAGCCTTTGGTATGACGCAAGAAGATATCAAGTTCTTGTTGGAGCCGATGATTGCAGCTGGCGAAGAAGCCGCTGGTTCTATGGGTAATGATGCGGCACTACCCGTATTGTCGAATAAACCTAAAGTGTTATATAACTATTTCAAACAGTTATTTGCGCAGGTTACTAACCCACCAATCGATCCGATTCGTGAAGAAATGGTGATGTCGTTGGTCACATTCCTTGGCCCTAAGCCTAACTTACTTGAGATGCATGAAACAAAACCTGATGCACGCCTAGAAGGCAGTCAGCCTGTACTGAGTGAAGAAGCTTTTGCCAAAATCATGGCGATTAAGTCAATCACAAAAGGTGATTACAACGCGATTTCATTAGACATGTGTTACCCAGTTTCACAAGGCGTGACTGGTATGTCGGCTGCATTGAGTGCATTGTGCGCTAAGGCTGAGCAGTCTGTGGCAGATGGATTTAACATTATTGTGTTAAATGACATGAACATGGATAGCGATATGGTTGCTATTCCAGCTTTATTGGCGACTTCTGCTGTGCATATGCACTTGGTTGAAGCTGGGCTGCGTACACAAACAGGCCTAGTCGTTTCGACAGGTTCGGCACGTGAAGTGCATCATTTTGCATTGTTAGCAGGTTATGGCGCTGAAGCAGTGTTCCCATGGTTAACCTATAAAACAATTGCGAACATTTCTGACAAACCTGCTGAGGCAAGTGAGAAATTTATTAAAGCGATTGGTAAAGGTTTGTACAAAGTCATGTCGAAAATGGGTATCTCTACCTATCAATCGTATTGTGGCGCACATATCTTTGAGGCGATTGGCTTAAACTCACAATTTGTTGATGCTTACTTTAAAGGAACGACAACACAAATTGAAGGTATTGGTTTAGAGCAAGTGGCTGAGGAAGCGCTTCGTTTACATCAAGCTGCTTTTGGTAATGATCCAGTGTTAAGTAATGCCTTAGATGCAGGTGGCGAGTATGCGTACCGTATACGAGGTGAAGAGCATATGTGGACACCACAATCAGTTGCAAAATTACAAAACGCGACACGTACCAACCAATATGAAACATACAAAGAATATGCAAAATTAATCAATGATCAAACACGTCGTCATATGACATTACGTGGTTTATTTGAGATTAAACCAGCGGGTAAGCCGATTCCATTAGAGCAGGTCGAGCCAGCTAAAGAAATCGTTAAACGTTTCGCAACAGGTGCGATGTCAATGGGCTCAATTTCGACAGAAGCGCATGCTACATTGGCCATTGCCATGAATCGCATTGGCGGAAAATCAAATACAGGCGAAGGTGGCGAAGATAAAAAACGTTACATTCCTGTTGCAACTGATACCAGCATGTCAGAAGTGTTTGGTAAAGAATTTATTGAAGCGGATGTTAAATTAAAAGCAGGCGATTCAATGCGCTCTCGCATTAAGCAAGTAGCGAGTGGCCGTTTTGGCGTGACAGCTGAATATCTAGCTAGCGCTGACCAAATTCAAATCAAAATGGCTCAAGGCGCTAAACCAGGTGAAGGCGGTCAGTTGCCAGGGCATAAAGTCAGTCAGTATATTGCGATGTTACGCTTTAGTGTGCCAGGTGTTGGTTTGATTTCCCCACCACCTCATCATGATATTTATTCGATTGAAGATTTGGCCCAGCTGATTCATGACTTAAAAAATGCAAATCCAAATGCATCTATATCGACCAAACTGGTTTCTGAAACAGGAGTCGGTACTGTCGCTGCAGGCGTAGCAAAAGCCAAATCAGACCATATCGTTGTTGCTGGTCATGATGGTGGTACTGGTGCATCACCGCTCACTTCAGTCAAGCATGCGGGTACTCCTTGGGAATTAGGATTGGCAGAAACACAACAAACATTGGTATTAAACCAACTGCGCGGACGTGTCATTGTGCAAGCTGACGGCCAAATGAAAACAGGCCGTGATGTTGTCATTGGCGCATTATTAGGTGCGGATGAGTTTGGTTTTGCAACAGCGCCACTCGTTGTTGAAGGTTGTATTATGATGCGTAAGTGTCATTTGAATACTTGTCCAGTAGGCGTGGCGACACAAGATCCAGAGTTGCGCAAGAAATTTACTGGTGAGCCAGAGCATGTGGTGAACTACTTCTTCTTTGTTGCAGAGGAAATTCGTGAATTAATGGCAAGTATTGGTATTGCTAAATTTAGCGATTTAATCGGACGTGCCGATTTGCTGGATATGCAAACGGGCATTGATCATTGGAAAATTAATGGTTTAGATTTTAGTAAAATTTTCCACTTACCTGATATGCCAGCGACCGTAGCAAGACACAACGTTGAAGATCAAGATCATGGATTGGTTAATGCATTGGATAATGTATTAATTAAAAAGGCAAAATCAGCGATTGAAACTGGTGAAAAAGTTGTGATTGATATGCCAATTGTGAACACCAATCGTACAGTAGGTACGATGTTGTCCAATCAAATCGCAACTAAATACGGTAATGCTGGATTGCCAGATGATACGATTAACATTAATTTTACTGGTACTTCAGGTCAAAGTTTTGCTGCATTTTTAGCCAAAGGCATTACCTTTACTTTAACTGGCGAAGGTAACGATTACGTTGGTAAAGGCCTAAGTGGTGGTCGAATTATTATTAAACCACCTACTGCATTCCGTGGCATTTCGCATGAAAATATTATTGTGGGTAACACCGTGATGTACGGCGCAACAGCAGGCGAAACATACTTTAGTGGTGTTGCAGGTGAGCGTTTCTGTGTACGTAACTCAGGTGCGTCAACGGTTGTTGAGGGCGTCGGCAATCATGGTTGCGAATATATGACAGGCGGTACAGTTGTGGTACTTGGTGTCACAGGTCAAAATTTTGCTGCGGGTATGAGTGGCGGTGTTGCTTATGTTTATGACATTGATAATCAATTTAGTAAACGTTGTAATATGAGCATGGTAACGTTAGAAAAAGTTGAACCAGCAGATGCAGATATCGGCAAAATTCAGCACTTGGGTCAGCCAGATGAAGTAATCTTAAAACAATTAATTCAAAATCACGCAGATTTAACAGGTAGTCAACGTGCTCTAGCTATTTTGGCAGACTGGGAGACGGCAAGAGCTAAGTTTGTTAAGGTGATGCCGATTGAATATAAACGTGCACTAACAGAGTTAGCTGCAGCAGTCAGTAAGGAAGCCGCATAATGGGTAAAGTAACAGGATTTAAAGAGTTTGAACGACTATCGGAAGCAAACCTTCCGGTTGAAAAGCGTGTCAAAAATTATAAAGAGTTTGTACTCCATTTAAGCGATGATGAAGCAAAGGTGCAAGGTGCACGTTGCATGGATTGTGGCATACCATTTTGCACATCAGGTTGCCCAGTCAACAATATCATCCCAGATTTTAACGACTTGGTTTACCAGCAAGACTGGAAACAAGCGATTGAAGTCTTACATTCCACGAATAATTTCCCAGAGTTTACTGGTCGCATTTGTCCTGCACCGTGTGAAGCTGCATGTACACTCAATATTAATGATGATGCGGTTGGAATTAAATCCATTGAGCATGCCATTATTGATAAAGCTTGGGAAAACGATTGGGTTAAACCACAAGTTAATACGAATAAAACAGGCAAAAAAGTGGCTGTGGTTGGCTCTGGCCCAGCTGGTTTGGCCGCTGCTCAACAACTAGCGCGTGCTGGACATGATGTCACCGTGTTAGAAAAAAATGACCGCATTGGTGGATTATTACGCTACGGCATCCCAGATTTTAAAATGGAAAAGTCGCATATTGACCGCCGTATGGCGCAGATGGAAGCAGAAGGCGTCACGTTCAAGACAAATCAATATGTTGGTGAAAACGTCAAAGCCGATGATGTGCTAAAAGATTATGATGCCGTGATATTGGCTGGCGGCGCTGAACACCCGCGAGATTTGCCAGTACCAGGTCGTGAGTTGGATGGTGTTCACTTTGCAATGGATTTTTTAGCACCCAACAACAAAATGGTTGCGGGTGACACTGTTCCTAATCAAATTAAAGCAACAGGAAAACATGTTGTTGTGATTGGTGGCGGTGATACAGGCTCTGATTGTGTAGGAACTTCTAATCGTCATGGTGCAGCTAGTATTACCCAGTTCGAATTAATGCCACAGCCGCCAGAACAAGAAAATCGTGCATTAACATGGCCTAACTGGCCTCTGAAAATGCGTACATCAAGTTCGCATGAGGAAGGTGCAGAGCGTGATTGGTCAGTGGCTACAAAAGAATTGATTGGTGAAAATGGTAAAGTTACAGGTTTAAAAGGCATTAAACTTGAATGGAAAGGCCGTGAAATGACTGAAATTCCAGGTTCAGAATTTACCATCAAAGCAGATTTAGTTTTATTAGCAATGGGTTTTGTTTCGCCATTACAAAATGTATTAGATGCTTTTGGTGTTGAAAAAGATAATCGCGGCAATGTAAAAGCAACAACTGATGGTGAGGGTTGCTATCATACGAGCAAAGACAAAGTATTTGCTGCGGGTGATATGCGTCGTGGTCAGTCATTAGTTGTTTGGGCTATTCGTGAAGGTCGTCAATGTGCAAAAGCAGTCGATGAATTTTTGATTGGCTCATCCGTATTGCCACGATAGTCACTGGGACAGTTCTATTAACAATAAAATAAAGGGGGTACAGAAGTGTACCCCTTATTTTTGGAAAGAGTTAACAATGCAAGCACTTCAAAATGATACTTTCTTAAAAGCACTGCTGCGGCAACCTACTGATTACACACCAGTCTGGATGATGCGCCAAGCTGGAC
>JBFJJY010000051.1:0-8309 GCA_041612055.1 Methylophilaceae bacterium
AATAACTGGCTCACTTGAGTTAACCAATGCCTGCGCGTTGTAACCATCTGAATCAGCAACATATAAAAAATGGCGTTCGCCTAATTTTTTTACATAAGCAATCCGGCTGGCAAATGCACCAGGGTGACCCGTTAATTTTTCATAAATCACATCGGCAATTTTATGGGCTGTCATTCGCGCATGCTTAGATAGCAGCTGAAAATCCATATCAACCAGTGGCTGCTGCTTCAGCACATCAACCAACTGAAATGACACATTGAAACGTCCATCCGCCATAGATGAAACTTCACCGACAACAACGGCCTGTGCTTGTAAAGCTGCCCACTCTGGATATTTAATTTGCGCTGCATTGGTTGGCAAATTAGGCATGCCACTTGTATTCAGCGGCCTAAACAAACCACTACGGTATAAATCATCACTGATTATTTTCGCCATATCCTCTTTAATCGTTTTGCTATTACCAAATGGCACAACAGCAATCGGTGTTTGCTGCGCACCGCCACCCGTAATTTCGATATCTAATGCAGCATGTGCCGCTAACGAAAATAAACCAATAACAAGAAAAGCGATGAATCTAATCATATGCATAATTTTAGGTGCCTATTGTGAAAAAAATAATCGAATTTTATTAAAACTAATGACCACTGTTGCGCTAATTAGCACTACTATTGTAGTAGTCCCACTTTATCTTTCAAGCTTTAATACAATACCACTAGGCTAGTTAGCATTAGGTTTAAAGTTTAAGTTTAAGTTCCTAAACTCAGCTAATGCGTCAGGGTCACTCGGTAATGGGAATGGCTCAGATGCAATAATGGCACGCTCAACCGCACCATCACATGCCGCATTACCGCTTGATTTCACCAGTCTAGGGTTGCTCACAAACTCACCGTTAGGTAATAAGTTGACTGCAAATGTCAGCTCAGGATTGCCATCGCCACAAAGCCCTCTATTCACATTACCACGAATCTTGGCTTGTATTTTAGCCATGTATTCATTCACCACACCTTGATTCGCTGCAAGGGTTGGTTTGACCGCATCGCCACGCATTTCTTCTTGTAGTTTTTTAATTGCATCTTCGCGTGCTTTTGCTTTTGGATCAGTCTCCTCCAACAGCTCTTTCTGCAGTTCAGCTAATTTTTTCTTTGCCTCAGCTTCTTCTTTTTTCTTTTTTTCAGCCAGCTTCTCTGCTTCTTTTTTCTTTTCCTCAGCTAACTTTTCAGCCTCTTTCTTTTTTTTCTCTAAAGCGATATCAACTTCTGGCTTCGCCTCTTCAACTTTAGGCTCCTCGACCTTAGGCTCAGGCTCAGGCTCAGGCTCAATCACTTTCGGCTCAACCACTGGCTCTGGCGGTTTTATTTTAGGCGTTTCTTTGACTTTTGGCTTTGATTCAGGCTTGCTAATATTAGGTAACGCATCCCATAACTCAACCTCGCTCACAACAACAACGGTGTGTGCCGCTTTCCAATTAAATGAAAAGATTAATGCACCAAGCAAAACAACATGCACCAGCAAAGCTAGCATGCCAGATTTCCAAGCAATTGAGGTTTCGTGTGATCTAAACATAGATATTCAATTAAGAAGCAGGCTGAAACAGCAAGCCGACTTTTTCAACTTGCGCTTGCTTCAACAAATCCATGACTTCAACGACTTTCCCATACTCTGTTTTTTCATCAGCAGCCACTACAACCGCACGTGGTGTTTGTTCAAGTTGTTGTTTGACTTCGGCCAATAGCTGATCGCGAGGCAGCATTGTTCCTTCAATCTCTGCTTCTCCATTTTTTCTAACGGTGATGACTAGAGGCGCAGCAGTCTGCTGTAACGTTTGGCCAACAGAAGGTAAATCAACAACGCCAGGGTTAGTCATCGGCGCAGTCACCATGAAAATAACCAGCAATACCAGTGTCACGTCGATATAAGGGACGACGTTAATTTGGTTCATCATGCGCCGTTTACGTGTTCTTGCCATTTAATACTCCTTTTGTCCAAGAAACGCTATTAAGCACGTCGTTGCAAAATATTGGTGAACTCTTCCATAAAGCTTTCATAGCGCACAGCCAATCTATCGACACTAGCGGCGTAACGATTATAGGCAATCACGGCAGGAATCGCCGCAAACAAACCAATGGCGGTTGCAATGAGCGCTTCTGCAATGCCAGGGGCGACTTGGCTCAAGGTGGCTTGCGCAACATTCGATAAGCCGCGGAATGAATTCATAATGCCCCAAACCGTGCCAAATAAACCAATATACGGACTCACTGAGGCGACAGATGCCAAGAAAGGCAGATGCGCATCTAAGTTATCCATTTCACGGTTATAGGTTGCACGCATGGCACGACGGGCGCCTTCAACAATATCGGCCGCTTCTTGGTCGCCGTCATTTTGATGTTTTCTAAATTCATCATAGCCTGCTTCAAATATATTAGCCATGCCTTGCAACTTACCGCGTCGTTTATTCGCTGTCACCGCATCATAAAATGAGTCTAAATTACCACCCATCCAGAACGTAGATTCAAAATCATCTGCATCATTTTCGGCATCTCTAATGGTAAATAGCTTCAGAAAAATATACCACCATGACAAAAGAGAGGTGACCAACAAAATAATCATCACTAATTGCACTGGCAAGCTCGCGCCAGTGATCAAAGTGATTAATGACATGTCATTTACTGCATTCATATTGACTCCATACTGAGTTTTATTGGGGCTGGAATGCCCGTTGGTTTATAGGTTGTTGCGTTCACACAGGCTATTTTAACCTGTGCTTGAATTAAACGTTCTTGTTCTCTGACAATTTCTTGGCTGCATTCAAAGCTCCCTAATTTAAGTTGCGTTAATTGCGTTCGAACAGCCAACAAATCATCAAATCTGGCAGACTTTTTAAATTGGATTTGCATGCTATGGACAACAAACAAGATGTTTAAAGACTCTCTTAATGCGGCTTGCTCAAAACCGAGTGAGCGCAGCCATTCTGTTCGTGCACGCTCCATAAAGTTTAAATACTGACTGTGATAAACCACACCACCAGCATCAGTATCTTCGTAATACACACGAACAGGCCAATCAAATATTTTTGGATTCATCATACAAAGAAGTTATGTTTGCTGCCAAAGCTCGCCATTAGCTAAATGGCTGGGCACAGCCAAACCAAAATGTTGGTAGGCCTGACTTGTAGCCACACGGCCACGCGGTGTGCGCATTAAATAGCCTTGTTGAATAAGGTAAGGTTCTAACACATCTTCAATGGTGTCGCGCTCTTCACCGATTGCAGCAGCTAGATTATCCAAGCCCACAGGACCGCCACCAAACTTTTCTAGCACCGCTTGCAGCAGCTTTCTGTCCATCACATCAAACCCTAGTTTATCGACATCTAGCATTTGCAAGGCCGCATCTGCAATCTCTGCACTCACGACACCATCTGATTTAACTTGCGCATAGTCGCGCACTCGTCTGAGTAAGCGGTTGGCAATTCGAGGCGTTCCTCTTGAGCGTTTGGCAATCTCTGCGGCACCCGTTTTGGTCATTGATAAATCTAACAGCCCTGCACTACGCGATACAATCCGACCTAATTCTTCTATGGTGTAAAACTCTAGCCGCGACACAATCCCAAATCGATCACGCAATGGATTAGTCAGCATTCCAGCACGCGTCGTGGCGCCAACTAAAGTAAATGGCGCTAAATCTAAACGAACTGAACGTGCGGCAGGGCCTTCACCAATCATGATATCAAGCCGATAATCTTCCATCGCTGGATATAAAATCTCTTCGACAACGGGAGATAGGCGATGGATTTCATCTATGAATAAGATGTCGTTCGGTTCTAAATTCGTCAACAATGCGGCCAAATCACCTGCTCGCTCCAATACAGGCCCTGATGTTTGTCGCAAATTAACGCCCATTTCTCGCGCAATAATGTGTGCTAGCGTGGTTTTACCAAGCCCTGGCGGGCCAAATAGTAAAACATGATCTAATGCTTCACTTCGGCCGCGTGCCGCATTAATAAAAATCTCCAATTGACCTCTTGCTTTTTCTTGCCCCACATACTCATCTAAGACTTTGGGACGTAAAGCACGCTCAACCGCTTCCTCTTGTGGACTTTCCGTGACTGGTGCTATTAAACGCTCGGTTTCAATCATTGAGTCTCTATCATGTTGCAATTATGGTGTGAGGCTTGCTCATTCTAACAATCAGCTTGACTGATGAAGTTACGATTCTACCTTAGAAAGGTTTTCTATCAAATGTTTCAACTCGACAGGCTCTCCCAAACGATTACCTTGTCCGTAACCAACACCAATTGTGATCAACTCCTGCAAAATAGCATCACTCTCAACATATTCGGCAACCGTCTTAATATTGAGCGCTTGTGCCACTGAATGAATGGATTGCACGGTAGCATAATCAATGGTTTTAATATGAATTTATTTAACAAAAGAGCCATCAATTTTCAAAAAATCGACTGCAAACTTTTTCAAGTATGTAAAAGAAGACATGCCACTACCAAAGTCATCCAATGCAAATTGACAGCCCAATTTCTTAAGCGTAGTGATTAATTTAATTGTTTGCGCTACATTCACGATGGCTGCTGTTTCTGTAATTTCGAAACAAATGGCTTTGGGTGGAATCGCGTAAATAGAAAATTGCTCTTGAATATAGTTGAGAAAATGACGATCACTGAGCGATGTACCTGATAAATTGATCGAAAATAAGTAATTCGACTTAACGACAGTGGTATCTAGCAATTTACGATAGGCAGAGAAGGTGTGTTTAATGACCCATCGATCAACATTTGGCATCAGATTGTACCGTTCTGCCGATGGGATAAACGCTTTAGGCAAACTGACCTCACCTTTAGCGCCAACTTGTCTAATCAGCACCTCATAATGTCGCTGTTGTGTGATTGCGGATGAAAGCGGCACAATTGGTTGGCAATACAGCACAAAACTATCATCATTAATTTTGTCAGTAATGCCAGATATTGCGTGCACTGCGTTGTAACGCTGTAAATTGGCGCTATCGCCATGATGGTATAAAAACTGCTGATTGCGACCTGTAGTTTTCGCGGAATAACAGGCAGCATCTGCTGCATGCATAACATCACTTGCGGTATCAAAACTGGCATCAATCATCACGATACCAACGCTAATGCCAATATTGAAAATTCGCTCTTCATGCACAAAACGATACTCTCTCACCAACTTAAACAGTTGATTAATAATGGCATTCACTTCTGTTAAGTTTTTATTGCAGAAAAGCAAGCCAAACTCATCACCATCCAAGCGCGCTAAGGTATCGCTATCACTTATTTTGCTTGCTAACAAAGCACTCACTTGCCTCAACAAGGCATCACCTGCAACATGTCCACAGGTATCATTAACCAATTTAAATTGATCTAAATCCAAATAACAACAGATATGCTGCTTGCCTAGCTGGCTTGCCTCACGCAAACAGGTTGAAAGCCGTTCTTCAAACTCACGTCGATTGATTAAACCAGTTAAATCATCATGTTGTGTTTGAAAGCGTAGTTGTGCTGTCGCTTCATCAACTCGCTCTTGCATATAAGCATAGGAGTTTTTAAGTCGTTGCGACATGGTATTAAATCCCGTTTGCAATACTTTTAATTCACCACTTGAATCCTCAGCAATGACATGGGAAAAATCACCATCACCAATTTTATCAACCGCAAAAGCAATTGCCTGAATCGGCTTGGTAATGTGGCGACCAATCAACCAAGCCACCAAGGCGCTAAACACCAAACCAAATAGCCCAACCAGTAACATATTGTGTAATAAATCTTTTTCTAGCGCTTGCAAGCTTGCATTACTGAGCTCAACATAAGCATAACCGACCACTACATCACTTCTTTCGCCACGCATCATAATCGGCGACAAAAAAATCACGCTATCTGTCTTATTGAGTGTTTGTAGATGTTTGCTGACCATTTGCGTCAGTAGCGCCGCATCAATCGCCTGACCACTGCTGGCCAGCACGTGTCCATTGGCATCTGTAATCACAACTGCACGTAACGCTTGTTCAATCGAGAGCAACTGCTGTGTTAATGTCTGCAAGCGTGGTGCATCTTCTAGAATCAAATCATTTTCAGCTGCTGGCGCTAATTGCGCCGCAATCATACGTCCGCGCTCAAAATGAGAATCTTCTAAAGTAGTAAAGACAGTCGAAATGGCATATCCTGCCAGCACGATAGAAAACAAGATGGCTGGCACGGTTCCCAATAATACAACTCTTGATTTAATGCCTAAGTTTTTCATTTATTTTGAAAGCGCTTTTAGTGCTTGCTTGATACCTTCTGAAACTGCAATCTCTTTATCCAATGGTTTAACCGCAGCCATTGCTTCGCGCTCGTTATAGCCCAATGCTAATAAGGCATTTAATACATCTTGTGCAGCTGTTTTTTGTCCTGCGCCGACATGCAATCCAGTCGCTTCGAACTTATCTTTTAACTCTAATAACAAACGCTCTGCTGTTTTCTTACCAACACCAGGAATACGCGTTAATAACGCAATATCTTGACTAGTAACCGCAGCTACCAGGTCGTCAATCGAAACGCCACTTAATATCGCTAGCGCAGATTTTGCTCCAATCCCATTCACTTTGAGCAGCTGTCTAAAAGTCGCTTTTTCTTGTGCAGAGCCAAATCCGTATAGCAACTGCGCATCCTCACGCACCACCATATGCACTAATAATGTGACTTGATGTCCCTCTTCTGGCAATCCATAAAAAGTGCTCATTGGCACTTCAACCTCATAACCCACACCCGCGCAATCAATCACGATAAACGGTGGTGTTTTTTCTAACAGTTTGCCATGCAGGCGAGCAATCATTTCTTCATCCTAATTTTAAACTAGCCGATTAATCGACCATTTTTCACGCGAAAGCCTTTTGTTGCCAGCTGCCCCAAACCTTGCCCGCCATGCACATGGCATATTGCACAGGCCAAAGCATCGGCAGAATCTTCACTGGGTGTCGCAGGCAATGTCAACAAACGCTTCACCATTTCTTGCACTTGTTCTTTTTTGGCATGTCCATTACCAACCACAGACTGCTTAACTTGTAATGCCGTATATTCAGCGACTTCTAATTCACGAATCACCGCTGCACTGATTGCTGCACCGCGCGCTTGACCTAATAAAAGCGTGGATTGTGGATTAACATTCACAAATACTTTTTCAATCGCCACTTGTGTGGGTTGATAAGTATCAATGACCTCAAACAAACCATCTAATATGATTTTTAATCTAGCAGGCAGCGCTTCTCTCTCTGTTGTTTTGCCACTAGCCGTTTTAATCGTGCCGCTGGCGACATATTGAATTTTGTCGCCGACTTTTTCTATGACACCAAAACCTGTAAGACGCAAGCCTGGATCAATGCCAAGAATTCTTAAGTTGCTCACTGGTGATTGAATTTCAGCACGGGATTAATCTTCTTCTATCACCGCAGAAGTATACACATCTTGCACATCATCAAGATCCTCTAAGGTATCAAGAATTTTCTGCATCTTAGCACCTTCATCACCAGTCAAAACCACTTCAGTTTGCGGCTTCATCGTCACTTCTGCTGCTACGGCGGCATGTCCAGCCGCCTCTAATGCTTCTTTAACAACCATAAAATCGGTTGGCGATGTAATCACCTCAATACTGCCATCGTCGTTGGTTAAGACATCATCCGCGCCTGCTTCTAATGCCACTTCCATAATCGCCTCTTCATTGGCACCTGGCTCAAATATCAATTGACCACAATGATCAAACATAAACGCGACTGAGCCGTCTGTACCCAGATTACCACCATTTTTTGTTAACGCATGACGCACATCTGCGACTGCACGTTGTTTATTATCGGTTAAGCAGTCAATAATAATGGCTGCGCCGTTAATGCCATAGCCTTCATAGCGAATCTCTTCATAGTTCACGCCCTCTAACTCACCCGTACCTTTTTTAATTGCACGCGTGATATTGTCAGCTGGCATATTCTCATCTTTTGCTGCGATAATCGCCGCACGCAGACGTGGATTCATTGCAGCGTCACCGCCACCCAAACGAGCAGCAACCGTAATTTCTTTTATTAATTTGGTAAAAATCTTACCGCGTTTTGCATCTTGTCGCCCTTTGCGGTGTTGTATATTTGCCCATTTACTATGTCCAGCCATATTGCTTAACCTTAACCCTGTTTCAAAAAACTAAATTCTACCATGTTCATTATTTTCCTTAACTAATCTTGCGCCATGGCAGGATCAATAGGTACATGTTGATTGATACTAAAATAGGAAATTAACAGTAATGCTAAACCAATCAACAGCA
>JBFJJY010000052.1:0-8287 GCA_041612055.1 Methylophilaceae bacterium
AAGGTTAATGGTGAGAACGCTACATCTTAAAACGTTAATCAGTGCCAAAGTAAAGGAAACAACATGACCACCGTACAATCATCAACCAATGAAGTATCGGCTAACTTATTAGCCAGCGTGAATGGTACAAAGACAAAAAGCGATAGCATCAACGCTGATCAAGATCGCTTCATGACTTTGCTGGTCACTCAAATGAAAAATCAGGACCCACTTAATCCACTTGATAACGCACAAGTTACAAGTCAACTAGCGCAACTTTCTACCGTGACTGGTATCGACAAGCTCAACAACACCCTAGAAACATTTATGGCCAATATGCAAAGTAGCCAATCGCTACAAATGTCGAACTTAATTGGTCATGACGTGCTGGTTGCAGGCAATCAATTAAGCTTTGATGGCACAGCTGGTTATTTTGGTGTTGAGTTACCAACCAGTACCGATGATTTAACCATCACGATTAGCGATGCTGCTGGTAATCCAATTAGGAAGCTGACGTTAGGCAACCAACCAGAAGGCATTCTGCCAGTTAGCTGGGATGGATTTAGTGACAATGGCACCAAAATGGACAGTGGTGAATACCGCTTCAATGTCAGCGCGACCATTAATGGAGAACAAGCGACAGCAACCGGTTTAAGTCTGACAAGAATCAATAGCATTACGGCAGATAGCAAGGGAATCAAACTGAATTTAAACAATGCTGATTCAGTGACGAGCGCAGAATTAAAACAAATTTTTTAACATTCCAACGCACATTATTTGACAACGATCAATATTAATAGGAGTACACCATGAGTTTTCAACAAGGTTTAAGCGGATTAAATGCCGCATCAAAAAATTTAGAAGTAATTGGTAATAACGTCGCTAACTCGAGCACTGTCGGGTTTAAACAATCACGAGCTGAGTTTGCAGATGTTTATGCAAACTCTCTCACTGGCGCTGGTGGATCCAATATTGGTATCGGTACAAAATTAGCGTCTGTTACGCAACAATTTACCCAAGGCAATATTTCTAGCACGAATAACTCTTTAGATATCGCGATTAATGGTAATGGCTTTTTCCGTATGAGCAATAATGGTGAAATCACTTACTCTCGTAATGGTCAGTTCCAAATGGATAAAGGTGGCTATATTGTCAATGCCTCTAACAATCGGTTAACAGGTTATATCGCCGATGCTAATGGCGTATTATCAACAGGGGCAGCAGCTGAGTTGAGAATTAATACAGCTGATCTTGCACCACTTACCACGACAGAAGTAGCCGCAACGCTGAACCTAGACTCAACTAAATCAACTTTAACCGCTGCTGCATTTGATCCTAATGATCCGACAACCTATCACAACTCAACGGCTATCACTATTTTCGACAGCCTTGGTAATGAGCATGCATTGCAAAGTTATTTTGTGAAAACAGCTCCAGGCGAATGGAATGTATTTAACACGGTAGATGACAATCCAACTACTACACTGCCAACACCAACATCCGTCATGACTTTTAGCGGCACTGGGATTGCGCCAAGCTCTGTTCCAGCAGCACCCTCCATTAGCTTTACTCCAACAACAGGTGCAACAGGCCCTCAAAGTGTACTACTCGATTACTCTAACAGCACCCAGTTTGGTTCTGCCTTTAGCGTCACTACACCAACGCAAGATGGTTACACCTCTGGCTCGTTAGCAGGTTTTAATATTGCTAAGAATGGTGAAATTGTAGGTCGTTATACCAATGGTCAATCACAAACCCTAGGTCAAGTAGCGTTAGCAAGCTTTACCAATCCGAATGGATTACAACAATTAGGTAACAATGCTTGGTCTGAAAGTGCAGACTCAGGCCCAACTGTGATTGGCGCACCAACCAGCAGTGGCTTAGGTGTATTGCAATCGTCTGCGGTAGAAGACTCGAACTCAGATTTAACCGCAGAACTGGTGAATATGATTACGGCACAACGCGTCTATCAAGCCAATGCACAAACCATTAAAACACAAGATCAGGTATTACAAACCTTAGTCAACTTACGTTAATAACTTAACCGTTAATGACTGAACTAGGGACTGAATAGGAGAGCACCATGGACCGCTTGATTTACACTGCCATGTCAGGGGCAAAGCAAATCCTTGAACAACAGGCGACGAACTCACACAATTTAGCCAATGCAACATCGACTGGCTTTAGAGCGCAAGTGGACTCTTTCCGTGCGGTTCCTGTTGTGAGTGATGGCTTACCAACACGCGCTTATGTGATTGATGCAACCGTTGGAGCAGACTTTAACTCTGGTGCTATTCAGTCTACAGGTCGTGATTTAGATGTTGCCGTGCAGGGCGAAGGCTGGCTTACCGTGCAACGCAGTGATGGCACTGAAGGCTTTACGCGGAATGGCGCTCTCAAACTCAGTGAAAATGGCGTATTACAAACGGCTACAGGACAAACCATTATGGGCGATGGTGGCCCTATTAGCATTCCGCCAGACGTTGCGATTAGCATTGCTAAAGACGGTACGATTTCAACCGTCAACAACGGCACATTGCCTGGGCCTTCTAATATTTTAGGTCGATTAAAACTGGTTAATCCTGATACGAATACCTTAGAGAGAAAACCAGATGGCTTATTTGGCACCAAAGATAACAGCATTGTTGAAGCCGATGCTAGCGTCAGCGTTGCTAACGGGGCGCTTGAAGGCAGCAATGTGAATGTGGTTGATGCCATGGTCAATATGATCAGCTTGGCTAGACAATTTGAGACACAAATGAAGCTGATTCAGAATGCTGAGAATAACGCGGATAAAGCCAGTCAACTCTTCAATTTAAGTGGATAAAGATTGCGTTAGCATTAACCTTAACGATGATATCGGCTATGAATAGCCAAACTTGAGAGGAAAACAAAATGATTCGTTCATTATGGATTTCAAAAACGGGATTAGATGCACAGCAAACACAGATGGACGTGATTGCGAATAACTTAGCCAACGTCAGCACCAATGGCTTTAAGCGCACACGTGCGGTGTTTGAAGATTTGCTATACCAGAATATTCGTCAGCCTGGTGCTCAGTCGTCTCAACAAACACAGCTCCCTTCTGGTTTGCAATTAGGTACTGGTGTGCGCTCTGTAGCAACGGAACGTAATTTTACACAAGGCAACCTACAAGAAACTGGCAATAGCAAAGATGTGGCGATTCAAGGTGATGGCTTCTTTCAGGTTTTACTGCCTGATGGTGCAACTGCTTATACCAGAGATGGTTCATTTCAAGTAGATAGCCAAGGTCAATTGGTCACTGCAAGTGGCTTTGCCATCCAACCAGCCATTATTATTCCTGCGGATGCGACCAGCATCACGGTTGGTCGTGATGGTACGGTGTCGATCACACAAGCAGGCGATGCAACGGTCACAGAAATTGGCGCTTTACAGCTATCGACCTTTATTAATCCAGCTGGCTTGATGGCCAAGGGTGAGAATCTATACGTCGAAACATCTGCTTCTGGCAATGCCAACAATAACACGCCTGGCACCAATGGATCAGGAACGTTAGCGCAAGGCTTTGTAGAAACATCAAATGTGAATGTGGTGGAAGAATTAGTCAATATGATTCAAACGCAACGCGCGTACGAAATCAATAGTAAATCCATTACAACATCAGACCAAATGTTGCAAAAATTAGCGCAAATGTAATGGTTAAAAATTGAACCAATATACTGATTGCTGAGATTAAAAAAGTTAAAAGAGATTGATGATGTTAAAAACAAACAAACACAATAATGCAGCTATGGCGACCCTGTCATCCATGACAAAGTGGCTTGTTTTGTTTGTTTTTACTAGCTTAATCAGCGCATGCGCAGTCACTCCCAGTTCTATTGTCAAGCAGCCAACAACGGCAACGCCTGTGGCACAGGCAACGCCAGCTGCCAATGGTGCTATTTACAATGTCGCTTCATACAGACCTTTAGCAGAAGATAGACGTGCGCGTTTTGCTGGCGATATTTTGACAATTAATATCGTCGAAAATACTTCGGCTAAAAAAGCCAATAGTAGTGCACAAAGCAAAGCTGGCTCTGTTAATGCATCAGCAGCAGTGCCGACAGGATTGCCGTTTAGGCTTAATAAAGAAGCGATTAGCATTGGTGCAGACTCAGCTGTTGATTTTGATGATAGTGCTGATGAAAATGCAAGTAATAACTTTACAGGCAACATCACAGTCACCGTTACTGAAGTATTGGCTAATGGCAACCTTGCTGTGAGTGGCGAGAAGCAAATTGCACTGGATAAAGGTACAGAGTTTGTACGCTTCTCTGGTGTTGTTAACCCAGACGACATCATCTTAGGTAATCTTGTTTCGTCAGTGAAAGTGGCGGATGCACGCATAGAATATAGAACCAACAGCAAGTTAGATGCTGCGCAAGTTGCCTCTATCTTAACGAGATTTTTCTTAAGCTTTATTCCGCTATAGTCAGGTAAAAATGATGACTCCAACACCTCTTAAAAACCTGAAAGAAACTTTACAACAGCATTGGGCAGCCATTTTTGGTGTCATTGTAGTCAATCTGATTGTTTTTATTGTTAGCATCACTTTTAGCCAAGTGGCCCATGCAGACCGTATTAAAGATTTAGCCACCATACAAGGCGTGCGCGAGAATCAGCTGGTTGGCTATGGCCTTGTTGTCGGTTTAGATGGTACTGGCGATCAAACCATACAAACGCCTTTTACCGTGCAAAGCATGATTAACATGATGCGACAAATGGGTGTTAGCCTGCCTCCTGGTACTAATCTACAATTAAAAAATGTAGCGGCAGTCATGATTACAAGTACTCTTCCACCGTTTGCACAGCCAGGTCAAACATTAGATGTAACGGTTTCTTCAATTGGTAATGCAAAAAGCTTACGTGGCGGCACTTTAGTCATGACACCGCTCAAAGGTGCTGATGGTCAAACATACGCGATTGCCCAAGGTAACTTAGTGGTTGGCGGGGTTGGCGCTTCTGCCAATGGGAGTCAAGCGCAAATCAATCATTTAAGTGTTGGTCGTATTTCAAGTGGCGCTACTGTAGAACGGGCACTGCCAAGCCTGATTAATGTTGCTAATACCATCACGCTGGAGTTGAAAGAGTCTGACTTCTCTACTGCCAGCAAAATGACCAATGCCATTAATCAATATTTTGGTCCTAGTACAGCAGTTGCAATGAATGGCCGCGTGGTACAAGTTAGCCCGCCTGCCAGCCAAAGCCGCATTGGATTCTTGGCTGAGCTTGAATCCATCAATATGGAACCCGCACAAGCTAATGCCAAAATCATTCTGAATGCACGTACCGGTTCTGTTGTGATGAACCAAGCTGTGCGTTTAGAAAGCTGTGCAATTTCACACGGCAATTTATCAGTCGTCATCAGTTCATCGCCTATTATTAGCCAACCACAACCATTTTCAACAGGTCAAACCGTGGTGGCAGAGATTTCTCAAATAGAAATCAATAAAGAGCCAGGTAAGATTGTGCCTATCCCATCTGGCGCATCGTTATCTGATGTGGTTAAAGCGTTGAATGCGATTGGCACAACGCCACAAGACCTGCTCGCCATCTTGCAAGCAATGAAAGCAGCCGGTTCATTACGTGCAGATTTAGAGGTGATTTAGCCATGATTAATTCAACAGAACTTTCTGGAAAATTAGCCTTTGATGCCAATAGTCTTAATAAACTAAAAGCATCCGCTAAAGACAATTCACCTGAATCGATTAAAGAAGTTGCCAAACAATTTGAAGCTATTTTTATCAACATGGTGATGAAAAGCATGCGTGCAGCCACACCACAATACGGTGTGTTTGATAATGACCAAAGCCGCACGTTCACTGCGATGTTGGATCAACAATTGAGTAGCAATTTGTCGAACAAAGGTCTTGGCTTAGCTGATGTATTGGCGCGTCAACTGTCAAAAGTAAACCAAGCAGTGCCGAGTGCTATGGAACAAGCGGTGTCATCAGATAATGGTATCCCATCTGAAAAACCGCTGGGGTTACCTAATCCATATATGCCAACCTTATTAAAAGACGCAGGCTATACAGCTCCAGCCGTAGCGGTTCCTGCGCCGACCCCTGTTAATAAAACGATGACAACACCTGACCATCTCACTGGTCATGCGGCTGAGTTTCATCAACGTTTAGCATCACACGCCGCGAAAGCAAGTCGCGCAACGGGCATGCCAGCTAACTATATGTTGGGTCAAGCAGCGCTTGAAACTGGTTGGGGTAGAAAAGAAATTACTGGTCGAGATGGAACAAATAGCCATAATTTATTTGGCATTAAAGCAACTGGTGGATGGAAAGGCAAAGTCGTCGAAACGGTTACGACTGAATATATTGATGGCGTTAAACAAAAACGCGTAGAGAAATTCCGCGCTTATGATAGCTATGCCGAGTCATTTAAAGACTTTGCTAACTTGATTCAAAATAATCCACGTTATAAAGCAGTAATGGAAAACATCAATAGTATCGGCGGTTATGCACGCGCGATGCAGAATTCTGGTTATGCAACAGACCCTCAATATGCCAACAAGCTAGCCAGTGTGATTAATAAAATAACAGCGTGATGAATAATGGCTAAAGTTTATTGATTAAATGTCGTTAACGTTTTATGAGACTGAGAAGAATTTTTAATGAGTGATATTCTTAACATTGGCAGAACCGCTTTAAACGCCGCACAGGCTGGATTAAGTGTGACTGGGCATAATATTGCCAACGCCTCGACACCTGGATACTCGCGCCAACAAATTGTGCAAACCGCCGCATTAGCACAAAATTTTGGCTTTGGATTTCTTGGTCAAGGCACTGAGGTTTCTCAAGTTAAGCGCAACTATAGCGATATTCTAGCTAAGCAGCTTAACAATGCAGAAAGCGCCAATAGTGCCAATAGCACCTATGTCAGCCATATGACACAAATTGATAATGTGTTGGCTGACTCCTCTGCTGGTCTATCGCCCGCTTTTCAACAATTTTTTGCTAGTGTACAAACGCTGTCTTCTAATCCAGGCGATGTGGCGACCAGACAAGCGGTTATTGCTTCTGCAGAATCGTTGGTTAATCGATTTTCAGATATTGGCTCACGCTTAGAAGAACTACGTAGTGGCGTTAATAAGCAGTTATCAACTTATACCGATCAAGTGACTTCTTATGCCTCACAAATTGCACAGCTCAATGGTACGATTAGCAAATCATTGGCTGTAGATGCGATAAATCCACCAAATGATTTAATGGATCAACGTGATTTATTGATTTCAGATTTGAATAAACTAATTAAATCGGATATTCAACAGCAAAGTGATGGCACTTACAACGTGTTCATCGGCAATGGCATCCCATTAGTCGTCGGCGGTAAATCCTATGGATTAAAAGCCGTTAATTCCGCTGCAGATCCAACTCGATTAGAAGTGGCTTACGCCAACAATATTACAACAGAACTAGATGCTAAAACACTAGTGGGTGGCGCCATTGGCGGCTTACTACAATTTAGAAGCAACTCATTAGATAGCATTCAAAATCAACTTGGCCAAATAGCCACCGTGTTTGCAGCAACCTTTAATACACAACATCAAGCAGGTTACGATTCTAACGGTGTTGCAGGTACTGCATTCTTTGGGGTGCCAACTCCTCAATCGTATGGCGAAGTGAATAATAGTGTTGGTGCAACATTAACTGCCAGCATCACCAATGCAACGGCATTAACAGCCAGTGATTATCGCATTCAGTATGATGGCAGTAATTACAATATCACACGCTTAAGTGATAACACGGTACAAACATTTGCCACCCTGCCACAGACCGTTGATGGTCTTAGCATTGATGGTACTTTTGCCGCAGGCGATTCATTTTTGCTACAACCGACACGCAATGGTGCAACAAGCTTATCGGTGTTGATTAACAATGTCGATCAAATTGCGGCCAGTGATGTGAATGGTGGCAGCGCCAATAATATCAATGCATTATTGTTGACTGAATTACAAACTAAAGGCACGCTCAACAACAATAAAGTCAGCTATGAAAGTGCTTTCGGTCAATTAGTCAGCGCTGTAGGCAATAAAACAAATGAGCTAAAAGTAACGGGTGCAGCCACTAAATCTTTATTACTACAAACTCAAGCAGCGCAGCAATCTGAATCTGGTGTTAATTTAGATGAAGAAGCGGCTAATCTTTTACGCTATCAACAAGCGTATCAAGCCGCTGGAAAAGTGATGCAAATTGCCAGCACGTTATTTGAAACACTACTGACATTAGGTCGATAAGGGTGAATGATGCGGATTAGTACCAATACAATGTATCAA